>NZ_JBHXMU010000015.1:0-67634 GCF_042720685.1 Kitasatospora sp. NPDC058492 | reverse complement strand
CCCCGGGGGCCCGCGCCTCCCCCCCCCGCCCCCCCAACGGGGAGCCCCCGTCGGGGTGTTGTGTCGTGGTACGCGGCGGGGGGCGGCGCCCGACCGGCGCCGCCCCTCTCCGCACGTCTTCCTCCGGGCGTTCAGGCCCGCAGGTAGGTGAGCACGGCGAGCACCCGGCGGTGGCCGCTGTCCGGCGTGGGCATGTTCAGCTTGGCGAAGATGTTGCCGATGTGCTTGTTCACCGAACTCTCCGCGATGAACAGCATCTCGGCGATGGTGCCGTTGTTGCGCCCCTCCGCCATCAGTGCCAGGACCTCGCGCTCGCGCTGGGTCAGCGAGGACAGCGGGTCGTCACCGGCCCGGCGGACCATCAGCTGCGAAATGACCTCCGGGTCCATCGCGGTGCCGCCGTCGGCGACCCGCTCCAGCGCGAGCAGGAACTCCTCGGCGCGCCCCACCCGGTCCTTCAGCAGGTAGCCGACCCCGGAGGCGCTCTGCGCCAGCAGCTCCGTCGCGTACGCCCGTTCGACGTACTGCGAGAGCACCAGGACGGGCAGGTTGGGCAGTTGCTTGCGGGCCTCGACGACGGCCCGCAGGCCCTCGTCGCGGAACGTCGGCGGCAGCCGGACGTCCACCACGGCGACGTCCGGGCGGTGTTCGAGCAGCGCGGGCAGCAGGTCGTCCCCGTTGTCCACGGTGACGCACACCTCGTGCCCCTCGCTGTTCAGCAGCAGTACCAGCCCCTCACGGAGCAGGGCGTTGTCTTCGGCGATCAGGATCCGCATGGAATCTCCACCTTCAGTACGGTCGGGCCCCCGGGCGGGCTGAACAGGTCGGTGGTCCCGTCGAAGGCGGCGACCCGGCGCCGGAGTCCGAGGATGCCGCTCCCCGTGCCCTCGGTGGCGCCGCCCTTGCCGTCGTCCTCGACCCTGATCGAGATGGCGTCCGACGCGATCCGCAGCCACACCAGCGCGCTGCGCGCCCCGCTGTGCTTCGTGATGTTGGTGAGCGCCTCGGAGATCACGAAGTAGGCCGCGGCCTCGGCGGCGGCGGGCGCGCGGGGCGCCGCGCCGGCCGACTCGTCGATGTCTATCCGGGTCGGGACCCCGCACAGCGCGGTGAGCGCCCGGACGGCGTCGGTCAGCCCGCGGTCGGCGAGCACCGGCGGGTAGATGCCGCGGACGAGGTGGCGCAGCGACTCCAGCGCCTGCTCGGCGAGGTTCTGGGCCGCGTCCACCATCTCCGGGACCTGCTCGGGCCGTTGGCCGAGCGCGCGCTTGATCATGCCGAGCCGCAGCGAGACGGCGACGATGCCGGCCTGCGCCCCGTCGTGCAGATCGCGTTCGATCCGGCGCAGTTCGGCGTCGTGCGCGTCGAGCGCCTCGGCGCGGGTCACCGAGAGTTCGCGGACCCGCTGCGCGAGCGCGACCCGGGGGCGGGCGGTCAGCAGCCGGCGGGACATCCGGGCGTGCACGAGGGCCAGCCCGCGCATCGCGGCCATCGCCACCACGGCGTAGCCGACGCCGATGAACACCGCGACGAAGGACTTCAGCCACGAGTCGACGTTCATCAGGATGATCGAGTTGCGCTCGCCCGACGCGAGCTTCCACCACACCGGTGCGGAAAGCCAGTTGAAGGCGTTGCCGCAGATGCTCAGGGCGAAGATGCACAGGGCCGAGCCGACGACGCCGTGGGTGATCACCCAGACCAGGTCCTTGCGGACGGCCGGGTCGCGCAGGGAGGGCTTGCGGGGGCCGGTGCGGCCGGGCTCCAGGTCGCGGTAGGGCGTGCGGACCTCGGTCTCCAGCAGCCGGCCGACCCACCGGCGGTGGACCTCCGCGTACCTGCGCAGCACCCGCAGTGTCCTGGGCAGCAGCAGGAAGCCCGTTCCGACCAGGCAGAGCGCGAAGATGATGGCGATCAGGTAGAACAGCAGCAGCCCGGCGAGTCCGGTCATCAGGCAGAGCAGGACGTAGCCCGCGGCCGGAGGGAAACGGATCACCGTCTGGCGGACCCACTGCTCGGGTTGTAAGCGTCGCAACTCGGCAATGCTGGGGGCGCGCACGGCTCCTAAAACCCTCCGAGTCGTCATCCCGATCACCCTACCACCGTCCCAAATGCGGCGGTGGGTGGCACTTTTCTGCACCATCGACTCTCCAGTTCGTGCCCTGGTTCCGCACCTGCTCCAGGACTTACCTTCGTGAACGTCAAGTAGTGCGTGCGAGTGGTGGAGGCCGGAAGTGAGCAGAAAGGGACGCGGAGCGCGGACGGAGGAGTTCCAGAGCGCGGCCGCGGAGGAGGAGTACGCGGCGCCGCCGCGGCCGGACGGCAGTGCCGCTCTGGACGCCCACTGGGTCGTCCGCCTCGACGGGGTCCGGAAGACGTACGGCAAGGGCGCCGGGGCCGTGCACGCGCTGCGCGATCTGTCCCTCGCCTTCGCCCGGGGCACCTTCACCGCGGTGATGGGTCCGTCCGGGGCGGGCAAGAGCACCTTCCTGCACTGCGCCGCCGGGCTGGACCGCCCGGACGCCGGCTCGGTGGTGCTCGGCGGTACCGAGCTGGCGCAGCTGAGCGAGGTCGATCTGACCATCATGCGCCGGGAGCGGGTCGGCTTCATCTTCCAGGCGTACAACCTGATGGCGGCGTTGACCGTCGCGGACAACATCACCCTGCCGCTGATGCTGGCCGGTCGCCAGCCGGACCACCAGTGGTTGCAGCAGGTCGTGACGCAGGTGGGTCTCGCCGACCGGATGAGCCACCGGCCCTCGGAGCTGTCCGGCGGCCAGCAGCAGCGGGTGGCCATCGCCCGGGCGCTGGCGGCGCGGCCCGAGGTGGTCTTCGCGGACGAGCCGACCGGGGCGCTGGACACCCGCACCGCCAAGCAGGTGCTGACGCTGCTGCGCGAGGTCGTGGACAGCCTCGGACAGACGGTGATCATGGTGACCCACGACCCGATCGCCGCCTCCTACGCGCACCGCGTGGTGTTCCTCGCGGACGGGAGCTACGCGGAGGAGATGACGCACCCCACTCCGGACCGGGTGGCCGAGCGCATGACCCGGCTGGGGGAGTGGTGAGACGTGTTCAGGCTCGTCGTACAGACCGTCAAGGAGCGTAAGGCCGGGTTCGTCGGGGCGTTCGTCGCCCTGTTCGGCGCGTCCGTGCTCGTCACGGCCTTCGGGATCATCCTCCAGTCCGGCATCGGCAACGGGGTGCCGGTCCAGCGCTACTCCGGCGCTGCGGTCGTGGTCGGCGGTCAGAAGCACTTCACGGTCCACGAGGCCAAGAAGAGCAAGTCCAAGGACCTCAAGGACGCCGTCGGCGTCCCGATCGACCTGGTCGACAAGGTCGCCAGGACCGAGGGCGTCGACAAGGCCGTCCCGGTGCTCACCTTCCCCGCGCAGGTCGTCTCCAACGACGGCGAGGAGCTGGTCAAGGGCGCCGACGACCGGACGTCCAACGGCACCAACTGGGGCGCGGCCGCGCTCGGCCCGTACGACCGCAACGGCGACGAGCCGAAGCGCGCCGGCGAGGTGGTGCTGGAGAAGTCCGTCGCCGACCACCGCAAGGTGAAGGTGGGCGACAGCGTCAAGATCGCCTCCACCCGGGACGCCAGCTCGTACAAGATCGTCGGCATCGTCACCTACAAGGGCGGCGGCGGGGCGCTGCGCACCCCGCCGGTGTTCTTCTCCGACGACGAGGCGCGCACCCTGTTCGGCCGCACCGACCAGGTCAGCGCCATCGGCGTGCTGGCGCCCAAGGACACCAACGCCGGCAAGCTCGGCGACCGGATCGACAAGGCGCTCAAGGGCTCCGCGATCGACGTCTACACCGGTGACGGGCGCAGCAGCGTCGAGAACCCGGACGTCGCCTCGGCCCGGGGCAGCCTGAAGGAGCTGGCGGGCTCGCTCGGCGGCACCGTCGTGCTGATCACCATGATGGTGGTGGGCAGCACCCTGGCGCTCAGCGTGCACCAGCGCCGGCGCGAGCTGGCGCTGCTGCGCGCGGTCGGCGCGACGCCCAAGCAGATCCACAAGATGATCTCGGGCGAGGCCCTGGTGATCTCGCTGGTGGCCTCGATCCTGGGCTGCTTCCCCGGCATGCTGGCCGCCGGGGTGCTGCGCGGGGCGCTCGGGGCGATCGGCATCCTGCCGGACGACTTCGAGTTCTCCTACGGCCCGATCCCGGCGATCGCCGCGGTCGGCATCGGCGTGATCGCCGCGCAGGTGGCGGCGTTCGCGGTGGCCCGCCGGGTGGTGTCGATCCGGCCGGTGGAGGCGCTCAGCGAGGCCCAGACCGAGCAGCCGGGCATCGGCGGCGCCCGGGTGGCCATCGGGATCCTGCTGTTCGTCCTCGGCTTCTGCGCGTCGCTGCTGCCGCTGTTCTTCGGCAGCATCTTCGCGGTGGCCGCGGCCGGCAGCGGCGGCCTGATCATGGTGATCGCGATCCTCATGCTGGCCCCGCCGGTGGTGGCGAAGGCGACCAGGCTGATGGCCGCGCCGTTCCAGCGGCGGTTCGGGACCCTCGGGTTCCTGGCCGTGGCCAACACCCGGGCCAACGCCCGGCGGCTGGCGGCCGGCATCGGCCCGCTGATCCTGGCGATCGGCTTCGCCTCGGTGCAGCTGTTCATCCCGACCACCACGTCGGGTGCGGCCGAGGCGCAGGCCCAGGCGGGCGTCGTCGCCGACTACACGGTGACCAGCGATTCCGGCGGCCTGCCGGTCACCGCGCCGAAGTTCATCGCCGGCCTGGACGGGGTGGACGCCGCGGCCGGGACGGTGCGGGTCGACCTGTTCGCCTCGACGAAGATGCTCGGCTCGCCGGAGATCTTCGACTACAAGGCGCAGGGGCTGACCCCGGGCAACCTGAGCCGGGTCGTCGACCTGGACGTCTCCGAGGGCTCCCTGGACAACCTGTCCACGGACACGGTGGCGATCAGCAGCGGGGCTTCGGCCACGCTCGGCGCGAACGTCGGCGGCCAGATCAAGGTGCACATGCCCGACGGGCAGACGCTGGAGCCGAAGGTGATCGCCGTGTACAAGCGCGGCCTGGGCTTCGGCGACATCACCCTGTCCTACGACACCGTGCTCCAGCACAGTTCGCGCCGGATGTACGACTCGGTGCTGGTCCGGGCCAAGGACGGCGCCGACAAGAAGAAGGTGATCGGGGAGCTCACCGGGCTCAACGACCGCTACCCCGGGGTGCACGTCCAGGACAAGGGCGGCCTGTCCGCCGCCCAGGAGAAGGCCGGCACGGCCAACCTGTTCGGCAGCGCGCTGCCGCTGGTCCTGGTCTTCGGGTACATCGCGGTGGCCGTCGCCAACACCCTGGTGATGACCACGCTGTCCAGAGCACGGGAGTTCGCGCTGCTGCGGCTGGTGGGCGCGACCCCCGATCAGGTCATGCGGATGATGCACACCGAGACGTTGATGCTGATCCTGATCGCGGTGGTGGTCGGCAGCCTGGTGCCCATCGTGCCGTTGATGACGGTGAGCATGGGCCTGACCGGGTCCCTGGTTCCGCACATTCCGCCGCTGCTCTACCTGGCGATCGTGGCGGCGACCTCGGCCCTGGCCGCGGCGGCCGTTCTGGTGCCGACCAAGCTCGCCCTGCGCGCCCGCCCGGTGGAGGCCATCGGACTGCGCGAGTAGCTCCGCCCCCACCATTGCCACACCGACCCGCCGATGGGGTCCGCGACTGCGGACCCCATCGGCGTTTTCGGGTTTCCGGGCAGGTCGAACGGCGTTTCGCAGTGCGGCAACCAGGGTCATTCGGCTGCCGCTTAACGACCCTGACCGGCCCCGCCGCCCGGTGTTAGCCTGCATTCACCAGAGCGAATTCCCCTTTTGCGTAATCCCCGTACCGACGAGCCGTGGACGGAACACGGCCGAACGGGGCTGTTGTGCTGCGCCTTTTTCGGATTCCGGTGAATGCGGTGGGTGGGTTTTAGTGAATTCACAGTCATGGCGTGAAAAGGCCGGACGGCTCGCGCGCGAACACGGTGTGCGCTCCCTCCGGTGCGCGTTCTACGACGCCGGCGAACTCCACGTCGCCGAGGCGGGTGCGGAGCCCGGGCCGGCGCCCGCCGCGCCGTTCGCCTCGCTCACCAAGCTCTTCACCGCGACGCTGGCCATGCAGCTGGCCTTCGACGGCGACCTCGACCTGGACCTGCCGGTCGGCGAGTACCTGAACGAACCACCCTTCGCCGAGCTGGGACTGACGACCCGCCACCTGCTCAGCCACTCCTCCGGGCTGGTCTGCGACGGCCCCGGCGACGGCGGGCTGCGGGCCGCCGTCGCGGCCGGCCCGCTGTTCGCCCCCGGCACCGCGTTCTCGTACTCCAACGCCGGGTTCGCGCTGGCCGGAAAGGTCATCGAGGCCGCCGCCGGGGTGAGTTGGCGCAACGCCGTGACGGACTTCCTGCTCCGGCCGCTGGACATCGAGCCGGCCTTCCTGGCGGCCGACGAGATCCCCCGCGACCTCGCCCCCGCCGCCGCGATCGCCGGCACCGTCACCGACCTGGTCGCGTTCGCCCGGCTCCACCTGGACGACCGCGACGCCTCGCACGCCGCCCTGCTCGACCAGGAGGCCGTCCGGGAGCTGGCCGAACCGCCCTTCGACACCCTGCCGTTCGGCCTGGCCGACGGCTGGGGCCACGGCTGGGCCCGGTACGGCAACGGCGCCGACCGCTGGCTCGGCCTCGACGGCGTGGGCGCGGGCGCCACCTGCCACCTGCGGATCCAGCCGGAACGCGGCACCGTGATCGCCCTCCAGGCCGACTCCGCGGCCGGCCTCGGCGCCTGGCAGGACCTGCTGGCCCAGCTCCGGGCCGAGGGCGTGGACGTCGCCGGCTACGCGCCGGGCCCCGCCGCCGGCGCCGCGCAGGACCTGTCGGACCGCGTCGGGCAGTGGGCCAACGGCGAGACCGTGTACCGGATCCGCCCCGGCGCCGACACGGCGGACGGCGCACACCCCGGCGCCACCGTCCTGGTCGACGACGACGGGATGGAGTACGACCTGACCGGCCGAGGCGAGCGCTTCTTCGCCGCCCGGCACCCGCGGCTGCCCGAGGTGGAACACCTCGGCCGCTTCCTGCTCGACCCGGAGACCGGGCGCGCGGACCACATGCAGTTCGGCGGCCGCGTCCTGCGACGCGTCGCCTGAACAGGCTGGAGAGCGAACGTGACGATCACCAACGACAGTGTCCTGTCGCCGGCGCAGCAGCGCCTGTGGTTCCTGAACCGCTTCCAGGAGGGCGCCGCCGGCCACACCCACACGGTGGCGCTGCGGCTGGCCGGCGGTCTGGGTCCGGAGCAGCTGCGCGCCGCGCTGGACGCCCTGGTCCGGCGGCACCCGCTGCTGGGCACCGTGCACCGCGAGGCCGAGGGTCGCTGCCGCCCCGAACCCGCCCCCGACGGCGGGGCGTTCGCCGGGCTGCGGCCCGAGCCGGTCGCCCCCGACGAGCTCGACGAGGCGCTGACCCGGGCGGCCGGCCAGGGCCTGGACCTCACCCGGGAGCCCCCGCTGCGGGCCCGGCTGCTGGCCACCGGTCCGGACGCCCACGTGCTGGTCCTGACGGTGCACGAGATCGCGGCCGACGAGCGCTCGCTCGCCGTGATCGTCGACGACCTGGCCCGGGCGTACGCGGCGGCCACCGCCCCGGCCGCCCCCGGCGCGTCCGAGCCCGCCCCGCAGTACGCCGCGGCGGCCGCCGCCGACCGGGAGCTGAACGGCGCCCCCGAGCGGCCCACCGAGCACGCCGCGGCCGAACTCGCCCACTGGCGCGCGGCCTTGGACGGCGCGCCGGCGCAGCTCGACCTGCCCGTCGACCGGCCGCGCCCGGCCGTCACCCGCTACGCCGCCGACGAGTACCGCAGCGAGCTGGACGGCCCGCTGGCGGCGGCCCTCGCCGACCTGGCCGCCGACTGCGGCGCAGGCGTCGAGGCGGTGCTGCACGCCGCCGTCGTGGCGCTGCTCGGCCGCTTCGGCGCCGGCGCCGACGTCCCGCTGGTCGGCAGCCTGCCCGGCCGCGACGACGCCCGGCGCGCCGCCGTGGTCGGCCCGCTGGCCAACCCGGTGGTGCTGCGGGTCCTGCGCCGCCCCGGCGCCTCCTTCCGCGAGCTGGTCGGCGACTGCGCGGCGGCCGCCGACACGGCCCGGCGCCACGGCGGCGTCCCGTTCGAGACCGTGGTCGGCGACCTGCGGCCCGAGCGCGCGCTCAACCGCCACCCGCTGGCCCAGGTGGCCTTCGACCTCGCCGAGGACCTGCCCGCCCGGCTCGACTTCGGCGCGCTCGACGCCCAGGTGGCCCAACTTCCCCGCCAGCACTCCCCGTTCGACCTCCAGCTGCGCTTCCGCAGCGCACCCGACGGCTCCGGGCTGCGGCTGGCCGCGACCTTCAGCACCGAGCTGTTCGACCCGGCGACCGTCCGGCGGCTCACCGACGCGCTGCCGCGCCTGCTGGCCGCCGCCGTCGCCGCGCCGGACGCCGACCCGGACGGCTACGAGGTGCTGGACCCGGCCGAGCGGCACGCCCTGCTGACCGCGTGGAACGCCACCGACCGGCCGGTGCCCGACGCCGACGTCTCCGCGCTGTTCCGGGCCCGGGCCGCCGCCCAGCCCGCGCGGACCGCCCTGATCGCCGGCGACACCGTGCTCAGCTACGCCGAACTCGACGACCGGGCCGAGCGGCTGGCCGGCGAGCTGCGCCGCCACGGCGCCGCCCCGGGCCGGCTCGTCGCCCTGGCGCTGCCGCGCTCCGCCGACCTCGTCGTCGCCCTGCTCGCGGTGGCCCGCACCGGCGCCGCCTACGTGCCGCTCGACCCCGACTACCCGGCCGACCGGATCGGCTACATCCTCGACCACGCCGCCCCCTCGGCACTGGTCACCGACAGTGCGACGGCCGGGCGGCTGCCCGCCACCGCCGCCCACCGGCTGCTGCTGGACGACGAGGAGGTGCGCGCCAGGCTGGCGACGGAGCCCGCCGGGCCGCAGGGCCCCGCCGCGACCGCCGCCGACCCGGCCTACGTCATCTACACCTCCGGCTCCACCGGCCGCCCCAAGGGCGTCGTCATCAGCCGCCACGCGCTGACCAACTTCCTGGTCTCGATGGCCGACCTCTTCCCGCTCGCCGCCGAGGACGTCTGGACCTCCGTCACCACGATCGCCTTCGACATCGCCGCCCTGGAGCTCTACCTGCCGCTGGTCGGCGGCGCCACCGTGGTCCTCGCCGACCGCGCGACCGTCACCGACCCCGCCGGGCTGGGCGCCCTGGTCGGCCGCACCGGCACCACGATCATGCAGGCCACCCCCAGCCTCTGGCAGGCCCTGTGCGACGAAGTCCCGCAGGCGCTGCGCGGCCTGCGGATGCTGGTCGGCGGGGAGGCCCTGCCGGCCGCCCTCGCCGAGCGGATGCGCGCGCTCGGCAGCGAGGTCACCAACCTGTACGGGCCCACCGAGACCACCATCTGGTCCACCGCCGCCCGCCTGGACGACCGCCCCGGCGCGCCGACCATCGGCCGGCCGATCGGCAACACCCGGGTCCGGGTCCTCGACGAGGCGCTGCGCCTGGTGCCGATCGGCGCCGCCGGCGAGCTGTACATCGCCGGGGACGGCGTCGGCACCGGCTACCTGCACCGCGAGGACCTCACCCGGGACCGCTTCCTGCCCGACCCGTACGGCGCCGAGGGCGAGCGCATGTACCGCACCGGCGACATCGTCCGCTGGGCCGCCGACGGCAACCTGGAGTACGTCGGCCGCGCCGACTTCCAGCTGAAGGTCCGCGGCTTCCGGATCGAGCCCGGCGAGATCGACGCCGTCCTGGAGCGGCACCCCGCGGTGGCCCGCGCCGTCACCGTCGCCCGCGAGTACGGGGCCGGCGACACCCGGCTGGTCTCCTACGTGGTGCCGGCCGGCGAGGGCGGCGCCGACCCGGCCGAACTGCGCGCGCACGCCGCCGCCACGCTGCCCGGCTACATGGTCCCGGCCGTGGTGGTGCCGATCCCCGAGATCCCGCTGACCCCGAACGGCAAGACCGATCGGGCCGCGCTCCCGGACCCGGGCACCGCCGCCGCCGGCAGCGGGCACGGGCCGCGCAGCGCCCGCGAGGAGCAGCTCTGCGACCTGTTCTGCGAGGTGCTCGGCGTCGCCTCGATCGGCGTCGACGACAGCTTCTTCGACCTCGGCGGCCACTCCCTGCTCGCCACCCGGCTGATCGGGCGCATCCGCTCGGTGCTGGACGTCGAGGTGCCGATCCGCACCCTGTTCGAGTCGCCCACCGTCGCCGGGCTGGCCGGCCGGCTGGGCAGCGAGCCCGCCCGCCGGGCCGGGCTGGTGCCGGTCGGCCGCGACCGGCCGCTGCCGCTCTCCTACGGCCAGCAGCGGCTCTGGTTCCTGTACGACTACGAGTCCCAGGGCACCGAGTACAACTCGCCGCTCGGCCTGCGGCTGACCGGGCCGCTCGACCGGGACGCCCTCGGGCGCGCCGTCGACGCCCTGGTGGCCCGGCACGAGGCGCTGCGCACCACCTTCGCCACCGAGGGCGGCCAGGGCGTGCAGGTCGTCCACGCCCCCGGCCACCGGCCGGTGCGCTTCACCGACCTCGCGGCCGAGGGGCGCGTCGACGACCTCGACCAGCTGCTGCGCACCGAGCTGAGCCGCTCCTTCGACCTGCGCGGCGGCCCGCTGCTGCGCCCCTGGCTGATCCGGCTGGCCGACGCCGAGCACCTGCTCGTCCTCGACATGCACCACGTCGTCACCGACGGCTGGTCCAAGGAGGTGATGGCCCGCGAGCTCGTCGCCCTGCTCGGCCAGGAGGCCACCGGCCGGCCCGCCGCGCTGAGCGAACTGCCCCTGCAGTACGCCGACTTCGCCGTGCACCAGCACGGCGAGCGGGGCGCCCGGGAGGCCGCCGACCTCGCCTACTGGAAGCGCCGGCTGGACGGCGTGGTGCCGCTGGAGCTGCCGACCGACCGGCCCCGGCCCGCCACCCGCGCCACCCGGGGCGCCGGCCACCCCTTCGAGCTGAGCCCCGAGCTGGTGGCCGCCCTCACCCGGCTCTGCCGCCGGGAGGGCGTCACCCTGTTCACCGTCCTCACGGCGGGCGTCCAACTGCTGCTGTCCCGGTACGCGCGCCAGCGCGACGTCGCCGTCGGCACCATCGTCTCCGGCCGCGAGCACAGCGAACTGGAGGACGTGCTCGGCTTCTTCGTCAACACGCTGGTGCTGCGCTCCCGGACCACCCCCGACACGACCGTCGGCGCCTTCCTGGCCGACGTCCGGCAGGGCGTGCTGGAGGCCTTCACCCACCAGCACCTGCCGTACGACCGGCTGATCGACGAGCTCAAGCCGGACCGCGACCCCAGCCGCACCCCGCTGATCCAGGCCGCGCTGATGCTCAAGCGGGCCCAGGACGCGCTGCCCGGCCCCGACGGCCTGCGGGTCGAGGAGAGCGCCCTGCCGCGGATGCACGCGCTGTTCGACATCGGCTTCGAGTTCGAGGAGCGCGACGGGCGGCTCGGCGGCCTGGTCGAGTACAGCACGGCGCTCTTCGACCCGGAGACCGTCGCCCGGACCGCCCGCCACCTCACCGTGCTGCTGGAGGGCATGGCTGCGGCCGACCCGGACCGGCTCGTCGACGAGCTGCCGCTGATGGACGAGCAGGAACGCCGGCTGGTCACCACCGGCTGGAACGCCACCGCGACCGGCGCCCGGTTCCACACGGCGACCGTCCACGGCCTGGTCGCCGACCAGGCCCGGCGCACCCCGGACGCCGCGGCCGTCACCACCGAGGACCGCAGCCTGACCTTCGCCGAACTCGACGCGCTGACGGACGCGCTGGCCCACCGGCTGGCCGACCGCGGCGTCGGCCCGGGCACCGTCGTCGGCGTCCGGACCCGGCGCGCCGCCGAGATGACGATCGCCCAGCTCGCCGTGCTCAAGGCCGGCGCCGCCTACCTGCCGCTCGACCCCGAACTGCCCGACGACCGGACGGTCTACGTGCTCCAGGACGCCGGGGTGCCGGTGCTCCTCACCCAGCGCGACCTGCCCGGGCCCGAGGCGCCGGAAGGCGTCGAGGTGCTGTACGTCGAGGACACCGGGCCCGGCACGCACGACGGGCCGCCCGAGGTCGCCGTCGGCCCGTCCGACCTCGCGTACGTGATCTACACCTCGGGCTCCACCGGCAAGGCCAAGGGCGTGCTGATCGAGCACCGCGGCGTGGTCAACCTGTGCGACTGGTACCGGGACTTCTTCGACGCCGGGCCCGGCGACCGGGCCACCCAGATGGTGCCGCCCGGCTTCGACCCGACGGTGCTGGAGCAGTGGGGCGCCCTCGCCTGCGGCGTGGAGATCCGGTTCGCCTCCGACCGCGTCCTGGAGGACCCGCACCTGCTCGCCGGCTGGATCGTCGAGCAGGGGATCACCCTCATCCTCATCCCGGCCCCGCGCCTGGAGGCCCTGCTCGACCAGCCCGCGCTCCACCAGGGCCGGGTGCGCCACATCCTCACCGGCGCCGACGTGGTGCGCCGCCGGCTGCCGCGCGGCTCCGCGATGGCGCTGTCCAACCTGTACGGCCCGACCGAGACCACCGTGCTCACCACCGGCACGGTGCTGGAGGCGGAGGAGGACGCCCCGGTCGGGCGGCTGCCCTCGATCGGCCGGCCCATCGCCAACACCACCGGCTACGTGCTCGACGAGCACCGCGAGCCCGTCCCGGTGGGCGTGCCCGGCGAACTGTACGTCGGCGGCGCCGGGGTGGCCCGCGGCTACCTGGGCCGCCCGGAGCTCACCGAGGAGCGGTTCGTCCCGGACCACCTCGCCGCCACCGCCGGCGCGAGGCTCTACCGCACCGGCGACCTGGTCCGCTGGCTGCCCGACGGCACGCTCGAATTCCTCGGGCGGATCGACAACCAGGTCAAGGTGCGCGGCTACCGGATCGAGCTGGGCGAGATCGAGACCGCGCTGCTCGACGACGAGAGCGTCGAGCAGACCGCGGTGGTCGCCCGGACCAAGCCGTCCGGGCAGACCGTGCTGACCGGCTACGTGGTGCCCGCGGACGGCGCCGCCGACCCGGAGAAGATCCGGGCCCGGCTCGCCGAGCGGCTGCCCGGCTACATGGTCCCGCCGGTCGTCATCGTCCTGGACGCGTTCCCGATGACCACGAGCGGCAAGATCGACCGGCGGGCCCTGCCGGAACCGGAGGAGCAGCGGCCGGCCGCCGAGCCCACCGCGCCCCGGGACGAGACCGAGGCGGCGCTGGCCGGGATCTGGGCCGAGGTGCTGGGCGTGCCCGTCGTGGGGGCCGAGGACAACGTCTTCGACCACGGCGCCAACTCGGTGCTCACCCTCCAGGTCACCGCCCGGATCCGGGAGGTGTTCGGCGTCGGGGTCTCGGCCCGGCACGTGTTCGCCGCCCGCACCGTGGCGGCCCTCGCGGACCAGGTCCGCAAGCAAGTACTCGAAGACGTGCGCCGGACACCGGCGGACCGGACGACGACGCGCGGTGGCGCGCGGGGGAGCAACCGATGACAGACCAGCGACACAGCGAGGGCCAGGACGCCGACGAGATCCTGCGGCAGCGACTGGCAGCCGCCGGCGCCGGCGGCGGCGACCGCGACGCGATCCGGCCCGGCGGCGACGGCCCGGCCCCGCTCTCCTTCGGCCAGGAACGGCTCTGGTTCCTCCAGGAGTTCGAGACCGACGCGGTCGAGTACACCACCTCCTTCGGCCTGCGGCTGCGCGGCGGCCTCGACCTGGCCGCGCTGCGCACCGCGCTGACCGGCCTGGTCGAGCGGCACGAGCCGCTGCGCACCGTCTTCACCACCGAGGACGGCGTGGCCCGCCAGGAGGTCCGGCCCGCCTACGCCCCGGACACCGAGCCGGTGGACCTGAGCGCGCTGGGCGCCGAGGAGCGCGAGGCCGAGTTCGCCGCGCTGCTGCGCCGCGAACTCGCCACCCCCTTCGACCTCGCCAGCGGCCCGCTGCTGCGCTCCACGGTCGTGCGGCACGGCCCGGACGACCACGCGCTCTTCCTCAACCTGCACCACATCGCCGCCGACGGCTGGTCCAAGGGCCTGCTGACCGGCGAGCTCGGCGAGCTCTACCGGGCCGCCGTCGAGGGCCGCCCGCACACCCTCGCCCCGCTGCCGGTCAGCTACCGCGACTACTCCCGCTGGCAGCGCGAGCGCTGCACCGAAGACCGCCTGGCCGGGCAACTGGACTACTGGCGCGACGAGTTGGCGGACATCCAGCCGCTGGAGCTGCCCACCGACCGGCCCCGCCCGGCGGTGCGCACCACCGTCGGCGCCCTGCACACCTTCCAGGTCGACGCCGAGGTCGCCACCGGCCTCGACACGCTCGGCGCCGAACGCGGCACCACGCTCTTCGCCGTGCTCGCCGCCGCCACCCAGGTCCTGCTGGCCCGGCACACCGGCCAGCGCACCGTCGGCCTGGGCACCGTGTCGGTCGGCCGCGACCGCACCGAACTGGAGCCGCTGGTCGGCTTCTTCGTCAACACCCTGGTCCTGCACGGCCGGATCGACCTGGACGAGGCCTTCGGCGACCTGCTGGAGCGCACCACCGACCAGCTCTGGGACGCCCTCAGCAACCAGGACGTCCCCTTCCACCGGCTGGTGGACGAGATCCAGCCCGAGCGCGACCCGAGCCGCACCCCGCTGGTGCAGGCCGCCCTCGTGCTCCAGAACGACCCCGGGGCCCTGCCCGACTTCGGCGGCCCGGCCGTCGAGGAGTTCCGCGCGCCCTCGGTGTCCTCCATCTTCGACCTGACGCTGGAGTTCACCCCGGCCGCCGACGGCACGCTGGGCGGGACGGTGGAGTACAACACCGACCTGTTCGACGCCTCGACCGTCGACGCGCTCTGCGCCCGACTGCTGCTCCTGCTGGCGGGCGTCGCCGCCGACGCCGACCGCCCGGTCGGCGACCTGCCGCTGCTCACCGCCGCCGAACTCGACACCGTCACCCGCGACTGGGCCGAGAACCGGGTGCCCTACCCGGCCGACCGGACCGTCCACTCGCTGGTCGCCGAGCAGGCCGCGGCCACCCCCGACGCCATCGCCGTCACCGCCGCCGAAGGCGAGCTGACCTACCGTCAGCTCGACGAGCAGGCCGACCGGTTGGCCCGGCTGCTGCTCGACCGCGGCGCCCGCCCCGGCCAGCACGTCGCGGTCTGCCTGCCCCGCGGCACCGGCCTGGTCGTCGCCCTGCTGGCCGTGCTCAAGGCCGGCTGCACCTACGTGCCGCTGGACCCGGACTACCCGGCCGACCGGCTGGAGTTCATGCTCGCGGACACCGGGGCCGCGCTCTGCGTCACCGACCGGGAGCTGCTCGAACGGCTGCCCGACCTGGCCGTCCCGGCCCTGCTGCCCGCCGAGCGCACCGCCGAGCTGGCCGCCCTCCCGGCCGGGCCGCCGGCCACCGACGCGGGGCCCGAGAGCGCGGCCTACGTCATCTACACCTCCGGCTCCACCGGCCGGCCCAAGGGCGTCGTGGTCGAGCACCGTTCCATCGTCCGGCTGGTCCGCGGCGCCGACTACGCCCCGCTGGCGGCCGACGACGTGGTGGCGCAGGTCGCCGACGCCACCTTCGACGCGGCGACCTTCGAGTTCTGGGGCCCGCTGGTGGCCGGGGCGCGGATCGCCGTCATCACCAAGGACGTCCTGCTCGACCCGCCGGCCTTCGCCGCCGCACTGCGCTCGACCGGCGCCACCGCGATGTTCCTCACCGCCGGCGTCTTCAACCAGGTCGTCGGCCTGGAACCCACCGCCTTCGGCGGCATGCGCCACCTGCTGGTCGGCGGCGAGGCGCTCAACCCGCGCCGGATCGCCGAACTGCTGGCCGGCGGCGCCCCGCCGCAGCGGCTGGTCAACGGCTACGGCCCGACCGAGACCACCACCTTCGCCGTCTCCCACCTGATCCGCGAGACCGACGGCGTGCGCGCCATCCCGATCGGCCGCCCGATCTCCAACACGGCGGTGTACGTCCTCGACGAGCGCCGCCGCCCCGTCCCGCCCGGCACGCCCGGCGAACTCTGGATCGCCGGCCCCGGCGTCGCCCGCGGCTACCTGGGCCGCCCGGAGCTGACCGAGGAGCGCTTCCAGCCCTCGCCGTTCGCGGCGGAGCCCGGCGAGCGGATGTACCGCACCGGGGACGTGGTGCGCTGGGCCGACGGCCTGGTCGAGTACCTCGGCCGCGCCGACACCCAGGTCAAGGTCCGCGGCTACCGGATCGAGCCCGGCGAGGTCGAAGCCGTCCTGGAGGCCCACCCCGCGGTGGCCGAGGCCCTGGTGGTCGCCCTCGCGGACGGCGACCACAAGCGGCTGGTCGGCTACCTGCGCGCCGAGCCCGGCGCCGTCATCGCGCCGCTGGACCTGCGCGCCTTCGCCGAGCAGCGGCTGCCCTCCTACAGCGTCCCGACGGCCTTCGCCACCCTCGACGCCTTCCCGCTCACCCCCAACGGCAAGGTCGACGTCCGGGCCCTGCCGGCGCCGGACGCCCCCCTGGAGCGGGAGGACTACCGGGCCCCCGAGGACCCGGCCGAGCAGGCGCTCGCCGAGGTCTGGTCGGAGGTGCTCGGCATCGGCAAGGTCGGCGCCGACGACAACTTCTTCGAACTCGGCGGCGACTCCATCCTGAGCATCCAGGTGGTCGCCCGCGCCCGCCGGGCCGGACTCGTCATCACCTCGAAGGACATCTTCTCCCGGCAGTCGCTCGCCGACCTCGCCCGCGCCGCCCGCCCGGTGGAGCAGGCTCCGGTCGTCCAGGTCGACGCCGACGACCACGAGCCGGCCCCGCTCGGCCCCGTCCAGGAGTGGTTCTTCGCCCACCACACCCGCGGCGCCCACCACTTCAACCAGTCCGTGCTGATCACCCTGGACGGTGCGGTCGACGAACCCGCGCTGGCCCGCGCCCTGGCCGGCCTGGTCCGCCGGCACGAGGCCCTGCGCACCCGCTTCGCCACCGGCCCCGACGGCCGGTGGGTCCAGACCGTCACCGCGCCGGACGCCGACGCCGTGCCGGCCGAGGCCCGGATCGAGCGGATCACCCTCGACCAGGCCGCCCCCGGTGAGCGCGCCGCCGCCATGCGCACCCTCGCCGAGGCCGCGCAGGCCTCGCTGGACCCGGCCGAAGGGCCGCTGGTGCGCACCCTGCTGTTCGACCACGGCGCCGGCGAGCCCGCGCGGCTGCTGCTCACCGTGCACCACCTGGCCGTGGACGGCGTCTCCTGGCGGATCCTCCTGGAGGACCTGGAGAGCGCCTACCGGCAGGCCGTCCGCGGCGAGGACGTCGACCTCGGCCCGGCCGGCACCTCGTACCGCGGCTGGGCGCGCCGCCTCGCCGCCTTCACCCGGGACGGCGGCCTGGACGACGAACTGGCGCACTGGGCCCGCCCGGTGCCGGCCGGCTCCGCCGACCTGCCCACCGACCGGGAGGGCCGCAACAGCGTCGGCGACACCCGCGCCGTCTCGGCCGGCCTCGACGCCGAGCGCACCCGGCAACTGCTCCAGGACGTGCCCGCCGTCTACCGCACCCAGGTCAACGACGTCCTGCTGACCGCGCTCGGCCGCGCGCTCGCCCGCTTCACCGGCCGGGCCCGCACCCTGATCACCCTGGAGGGCCACGGCCGCGAGGAGATCCTCGACGGCACCGACGTCTCCCGGACGGTCGGCTGGTTCACCTCGATCTTCCCGGTGCTGCTGGAGTCCCCGGCCGACCGCCCGCTCGGCCGGCTCATCCGCGACACCAAGGAACTGCTGCGCGCCGTGCCCGGCCGCGGCGCCGGCTACGGCCCGCTGCGCTACCTGCGCGGCGACCAGCCGCAGGCCGCCGCCCTGGCCGCGGCGCCGCAGCCCCAGGTCAGCTTCAACTACCTCGGCCAGTGGAGCGACGCCGCGGCCGGGAGCGAGCTGTTCCGCGCCGTCGAACCCGACTACGGCCTGGACCACCACCCGGACGAGGAGCGGCCGCACCTGCTGGACATCGTCGGCGAGGTCCGGCACGGCGTGCTGACCTTCGACTTCCACTACGCGCCGCAGCGCCACGACCAGGCCACCGTGCAGCGGCTCGCCGACGACTTCGCGGCGGCCCTGACCGAACTCGTCGAGCACTGCCTGACCCCCGGCGCCGGCGGCGCCACCCCCGGCGACTTCCCGCTGCTCACCCTCGACCAGGCGACCGTCGACCGGCTGGTGCCGGCCGGCTCCGCCGTCGAGGACATCCACCCGCTGACCCCGATGCAGAGCGGGATGCTCTTCCACACCCTCAACCAGGACGGCGTCGGCGCCTACTCCGACCACGTCGCCTTCCGGCTGGAGGGCGTCCGCGACGTCGACGCGCTGGCCGCCGCCTGGCAGCAGGTGGTCGACCGCACCCCCGCGCTGCGCACCCGGCTGGTCTGGGACGGCGTCCCCGAGCCCGTCCAGGTGGTCGAGCGCTCCGCCCGGCTGACGGTGCGCCACCTCGACTGGACCGGCCTGCCCGCCGCCGAACTGGACCGCCGGCTCAAGGCGCTGATCGACGAGGAGCGCGCCACCGGGATCGAGCTGTCCCGGGCGCCGCTGATGCGCCTCGCCCTCGCCCGCGAGGACGAGCGGACCGTCCGCGTCGTGTGGACCTTCCACCACGCCGTCCTGGACGGCTGGAGCACCTCGCACCTGTTCGCCGACCTCTTCGCCGCCTACCAGGCGCTCACCGACGGCAGGGGCAAGGCCCCGGCCCTGCCCGAGCGCCGGCCGTTCCGCGACTACGTCGCCTGGCTGGCCCGGCAGGACAAGGCCGCGGCCGCCGCCCACTGGAGCGCCCTGCTGGGCGACCTGGACGCGCCGACCCAGCTGCCCTTCGGCCGCTCGGTGCCCCAGGGCCACGAGTCCCAGTCCGCCGGGCAGGTCCGGGTGGGCCTGTCCGGCGCCGAGACCGACGCGCTGGTCGCGATGGTCCGCCGCCACCGGCTCACCCTCAACACCGCCGTCCAGGGCGCCTGGGCGATCCTGCTGGCCCGCCACTCCGGGCAGCGCGACGTCTGCTTCGGCACCACCGTGGCCGGCCGCCCGACCGAGCTGCCCGGCGCCGACACCATGGTCGGCAACCTGCTCAACACCCTGCCGCTGCGCACCGAGGTCGACCAGGACGCCCCGCTGGTGGAGTGGCTGGCGGCCCTCCAGGCCGAGCAGGCCGAATCCCGGCGCTTCGAGTACTCCTCGATCGCCGAGATCCAGCGCAGCAGCAAGGTCCCGCGCGGCAGCGCGCTGTTCCAGACCCTGGTGGTGTTCGAGAACTACCCGGGCAACGGGGCCGCCGCCGAACGCCACGGACTGCGCCTCAGCGACGTCCGCGCCGTCGACACCACCAGCTTCACGCTGGACCTCACCGCCTACGACGACGACGGCTCGCTGACCCTGCTGCTCTCCTACGACCCGGCGCTCTACGACCGCGCCCAGGCCGAGGTGCTCGCCGACCAGCTCGCCGTCCTGCTCGGCAGCATGCCCACCGCCCCCGGCCAGCGGGTCGGCGACGTCCCGATGCTGTCGCTGCGCGCCCGCGACCGCGTCCTGTACGAGTGGAACGACACCGGCACCCCGGGCGCCGACGCCTGCCTGCACGAGCTGATCGCCGAGCAGGCGCAGCAGACCCCGGACGCCGAGGCGGTGGTCTTCGAGGAGACCGTGCTGACCTACGCGGAACTGGAGGCCCGGGCCAACCGGCTGGCCCAGCACCTCGTCGGCCAGGGCATCGGCCCGGAGACCGTCGTCGCGATCTGCCTGGACCGCGGCCCGGACGCCGTCGTCGCCGCCCTCGGAGTCCTCAAGGCCGGCGCCGCCTACCTGCCGCTGGACCCCACCCACCCCGCCGAGCGGCTGCGCCTGGTGCTGGACGACAGCGCCGCCGCGATGCTCGTCACCCAACGGGACCTCGCCGAGCGGCTCCCGCTGTGCGACGCGACCGTGCTCTGCCTGGACGCCGACCGCGAGGAGATCGACAGCTGGCCCGCCGAGGCACCCAGCACCGAGGTGACCCCGGACAACCTCGCCTACGTCATCTACACCTCCGGCTCCACCGGCAAGCCCAAGGGCGTCACGGTCGAGCACCGCAGCGTCGCCCGGGCCGCCGCGGCCTGGCGCGAGGCCTACCGGCTCGACCGCGGCCCCGTCCGCCAGCTCAACCTCGCCAGCATGGCCTTCGACGTCTTCGTCTCCGACCTGACGCACGCGCTGACCACCGGCGGCGCCCTGGTGCTCTGCCCGAAGGACGCCACCACCGACCCGGTGCGCCTGCTCGACCTGATGGAGCGCCAGCGCGTCACCCACGTCGAGACGGTGCCCTCGCTGGCCAACGCGCTGGCCGACGAGGCCGCCCGCACCGGCCGGGCCTTCCCGCCGCTGCGCTACCTGGCCGTCGGCTCGGACAACTGGCGCACCGACGACTGCCGGCGGCTGCTGAAGAGCGTCGCCCCCGGCACCGTCGTGCTCAACTCCTACGGCGTCACCGAGGCCACCGTCGAGTCCTCGTACTTCACCGTCACCCCGCAGAGCCTGCCGGACGTCGCGTCCGTGCCGATCGGCCGGCCCATCCCGGGCACCCGGATGTACGTCCTGGACGCGGACCTGGAGCCGCTGCCGGTCGGCGTCGTCGGCGAGCTCTTCCTCGGCGGCACCGGCGTCACCCGGGGCTACCTGGGCCGCCCCGACCTCACCGAGGAGCGCTTCTCCGCCGACCCGTTCACGCCCCACCCCGACGGCCGGCTCTACCGCACCGGCGACCAGGCCCGCTTCCTGCCCACCGGCGACGTCGAGTTCCTCGGCCGAGGCGACGACCAGGTCAAGATCCGCGGGTTCCGGGTGGAACTCGCCGAGATCGAGGCCGTCCTGCGCCGCCACCCCGACGTCCTGGAGGCCGTCGCGGCGCTGCGCTCCGAGCCGGGCGCCGTCCTGACCGGGTACGTCGTGCCCCGGCCCGGCACCGCACCGGAGAGCGCCGAGCTGCGCCGCTACCTGGAGGGCTCGCTGCCCCGCCACATGGTGCCGCAGGCCTTCGTCCGGCTCGACCGGCTGCCGCTGAACGCCAACGGCAAGGTGGACCGGCGGGCGCTGCCGGCCGCGGCCGCCGACGACCGCCCGGCCACCACCAGGACGGCCCCCCGCAACCCCGCCGAGCAGGCGCTCGCCGGGCTCTGGGCGGAGGTCTTCCGGGTGCCCGAGGTCGGCGTCGACGACAACTTCTTCGACCTGGGCGGTGACTCGATCCTGAGCATCCAGGTCGTCTCCCGGGCGCGGCAGTTGGGACTGCGCCTCAGCTCGCAGGACATCTTCAGCCACCAGACCATCGCCGGGATCGCCGCCGCGATCTCGACCCACGAACCCGAGGAGCCGGCCGGCGTGAACACCGAACCCGTCACCGGAAGGGCGCCGCTGACCCCGATCCAGCGCGCCTTCTTCCAACACCACACCGAGGCCCCCCAGCACAGCACCATGTCCGTGCTGGCCGAGCTGCGCGAACTCCCCGACGAGGCGCACCTGCGCACCGCGCTCGACGCGCTCCTCACCCACCACGACGCCCTGCGCACCCGCTTCCGCACCGTCTACGGCCGCTGGCAGCAGGAGATCGCCGCCCCCGGCGACGGCTGGCCGCTGGAGCGGCTGGACCTCACCCTGGAGGCCGACCCGGAGGGCGCGCTGCTGGCCGCCGCCACCGCCGCCCAGTCCGGCTTCGACCTGGCCGAGGGCCCGCTGGTGCGGGCCGTGCTGGCCGACCTCGGCGGCACCGCCGGCGCCCGGCTCTTCCTCACCGCCCACCACCTGGTGGTCGACGCGGTCTCCTGGCAGACCCTGCTCGGCGACCTGGAGACGGCCTACCGGCAGGCCGCCGAGGGCCGGCCGGTCGACCTCGGCTCGCGCGGCACCTCCTTCCTCGACTGGTCCCGCCGGCTCTCCGAGCACACCGCGGTCGGCGGCTTCGACGAGGAGCTGGACCACTGGTTCGCGGCCGGCCGGGCCGGCGGCGAGCCGCTGCCCGCCGACCTCACCGGCACCCCGACCGTCGCCACCGCCGCCGCCGTCCGGGTCGGCCTGGACGCGGAGAGCACCGACGCGCTGCTGCGCGAGGTCCCCGCGGTCTACCGCACCCAGGTCAACGACGTCCTGCTGACCGCGCTCGCCCGGGTGCTCGCCGACTGGACCGGCCGCTCCGCCGTCCTGGTGGACCTGGAGGGCCACGGCCGCGAGGAGATCTTCGACGACGTCGACCTGAGCCGCACCACCGGCTGGTTCACCACCTCCTTCCCGGTCGCCCTGGACACCGCCGACGGCGCCGACTGGGGCGCCCGGCTCCGCTCCGTCAAGGAGCAGCTGCGGGCCGTCCCCCAGCGCGGCATCGGCTACGGCGCGCTGCGCCACCTCAGCCCGGCCGGGGCGCCCGGCGAACTGCTCGCCGAAGGCCCCCGCGCCCAGGTCGGCTTCAACTACCTCGGCCGGGTCGTCGACGGCCACGACGGCGGCCTGCTGCACGACGTGCGGCTCGGCTACGGCACCGAGCAGGCGCCCGGGGAACTGCTGGAGTACCCGCTCGACATCGTGGCGTACGTGCGCGACGGCAAGCTCGGCTTCGAGCTGTTCCACTCCACCGCGACCCACACCACCGAGACCGTCCAGCGGGTCGGCGACCAGCTCGTCGAGGCCCTGCGCGGGATCGTCGCGCACTGCCGCGAGGCCGGCGCCGCCGCCTCCGGGGCCACCCCCTCGGACTTCCCGCTCGCCCGGGTCGACCAGCCGCTGCTGGACGAACTGACCGCCCTGGGCCGGATCGCCGACCTCTACCCGGCCACGCCGATGCAGCACGGCCTGCTGTTCCACAGCCTCACCGAGGAGGGCGAGGGCGTCTACCTCGGCCAGCTGTCCTTCCTGCTGGAGGGCGGCGTGGACGCGGACGCCTTCGCCGAGGCCTGGCAGCGCCTCGCCGACCGGACCCCGATGCTGCGCACCGGCTTCGCCCGGGTCGACACCGACCAGCCGCTCCAGGTGGTCCGCGAGCACGTCACCGTGCCCGTCGAGCGGCTGGACTGGAGCGCCCTGCCGGCGGCCGAGCGCGAGCAGCGGTTCGCCGCCTACCTCGCCGAGGACCGCACCCGCGGCATCGACCTGGCCGTGGCGCCGCTGATGCGCCTGGCCCTGATCGACGAGCCGGACGGCGCCCTGCGGGTCGTCTGGACCTCGCACCACCTGCTGCTGGACGGCTGGAGCAGCGCCGAACTGGTCTCCGAGGTGGTCGACGACTACCTCCGGCTCACCGGCCACGACCGGCCCGGCCCGGCCGCCCGCCGCCCGTTCCGCGACTACGTCGCCTGGCTCGGCGAGCAGGACCTGGCCGACGCCGAGCGCTACTGGCGCGAGCTGCTCGACGGCTTCACCGCCCCGACCGCCCTGCCGGCCGACCGGGCCGGCGAGGAGGCGGCCCGCCAGGGCAGCGAGGCGACCAGCGTCTTCCAGCTGGAGCCCGAGGTCAGCGAGCGGCTCGCCGAGGTCGCCCGGCGCCACCGGCTCACCACCAACACGCTCGCCCAGGGCGCCTGGGCGCTGACGCTCTCGCGCTACGCGGGGGAGCGGGAGGTCTGCTTCGGCTCGGCCGTCTCCGGCCGCCCCGCCGACCTGCCCGACGTCGAGTCGATGATCGGCCTGTTCATCAACAACCTGCCGGTGCGGGTCGAGGTCCGCCCCGAGCAGCCCGTCCTCGACTGGCTGGGCGACCTCCAGCGCGACCAGGTCCAGGCCCGCAGCTACGAGTACGTCTCGCTGGCCCAGATCCGCGGCTGGACCGGGCTGCCCGCCGGGGTCGACCTGTTCGACAGCTACGTGGTCGTCGAGAACTACCCCTTCGACGGCGAACTGGGCTCCGACCAGGGCATCCGGATCCGCGACGTGCGCTCCCAGGAGCCCACCAGCTACGCCATGGTGCTCGCGGTCTTCGCCGGCGAGCAGCTCTCCTTCCGGCTCGCCTACGACCCCGGGCTCTTCGACGCCGACACCGCCGACCGGGTCACCGGCGACCTGCGCGCCCTGCTGGAGGAGATCGCGGCCGAGCCCGAGCGCACCCTCGCCGAGCTGCGCGCGCTGGCCCCCGCCCACCGGGAGCGGCTGCTCACCGGCCACAACGAGACCGCCACCGCGCTCACCACCGACGCCCTGGTGCCCGAGCGGTTCGCCCGCCAGGCCGCCGCCACCCCGCAGGCCGTCGCCCTGGTCCACGGCGGCGAGCGGATCACCTTCGCAGAGCTGGACGAGCGGGCCAACCGGCTCGCCCACCACCTCGCCGACCGGGGCGTCGGCCCCGAGGTGCCGGTCGCGGTCTGCCTGCGGCGCGGCCCCGGCCTGATCACCGCGCTGCTCGCGGTGCTCAAGGCGGGCGGCGTCTACACCCCGCTGGACCCGGCCGCCCCGGCCGAGCGCCTGCGGCTGCTGGTCGAGGACGTCAAGCCCCGGGTGGTGATCGCCGACGAGGCCGCGAGCACCACGCTGGCGCTGCCCGCCGACGTCGCCCTGGTCGTCCCGGAGCGCGAGCGGGACGCGATCGCGGCCCGGCCCGCCACCGCCCCCGACCCGGACCTCGCCCCGGAGCACGCCGCCTACGTCATCCACACCTCCGGCTCCACCGGCAAGCCCAAGGGCGTGCTGGTCGAGCACGGCAGCCTGGCGAACCTGCTCGACAGCCACCTGCGGACCGTCTTCGAGCCGCTGCGCGAGGCCTGCGGCGACCGGCAGGTCCGGGTCGCCCACCTGGCGCCCGCGTCCTTCGACGCCTCCTGGAACCCGGTGCTGTGGATGGTCGCCGGCCACGAACTGCACCTGGTCGACGACGAGGTGCGGCGCGACGCGCACGCCCTGGTCGCCTACCGCGCCGAGCAGCGGATCGACTTCCTGCAGACCACCCCGTCCTGGTTCCGCCAGCTCGACGACGCCGGACTGCTCGCCCCCGGCACCCACCCGCTGCGCGGCGCGGCGCTCGGCGGCGAGGCGATCGGCCAGGCCCAGTGGGACCGGCTGCGCGCCCAGTCCGACCTGATCGCCTACAACTTCTACGGGCCCACCGAGGCCACCGTGGACGCGCTGGTCTGCCGGGTCGCCGACAGCCCCCGGCCCGTCCTCGGCCTGCCCGTCCAGAACGTCCGGGCCTACGTCCTGGACCCGGAGCGCAACCTCGCCCCGGTCGGCGCGCCCGGCGAGCTGTACCTGGCCGGCGACGGCCTCGCCCGCGGCTACCTGGGCCGCCCCGACCTGACCGAACAGGCCTTCCTGGCCGCGCCGTTCGACCCCAAGGAGCGGCTGTACCGCACCGGCGACCGGGTCCGCCGGCTGTCCGACGGCCGGCTGGAGTTCCTCGGCCGGCTCGACGACCAGGTCAAGCTGCGCGGCTACCGGATCGAGCCGGGCGAGATCACCGCGGCCCTGGACGCCCACCCGGGCGTCGCCGAGTCCGTCGTCCTGGTCCGCGGCGAGGCCGAGCACGCCCGCCTGGTCGCCTACCTGCGGCCGGCCGCGGGCGGCGTCCCCGGCGCCGCCGAGCTCGCCGGCTACCTCGCCGAGCGGCTCCCGGCGCACCTGGTGCCGGCCGCCTTCGCCGAGGTGGAGTCCTTCCCGCTCACCCGGCACGGCAAGATCGACCGGGCCGCGCTGCCCGACCCCGCCGAGACGGCCGTCGAGGCCGCCGAGGAGTGGGTGGAGCCGCGCGACGAGACCGAGAAGCTGATCGCCGGGATCTGGTCCGAGACCCTGCACGTGGAGCGGGTCGGCGCGCACGACAGCTTCTTCGCCCTCGGCGGGCAGTCCCTGACCAGCGTGCAGGCGATCACCAGGATCAAGCAGACCTTCGGCATCCGGATCGCCTTCCGCAGCCTCCTGGAGAACCCCACCGTGGCGGGGGTGGCGCGACTCGTCGAGGACGCGCTGCTGGAGGAACTGGAGCGAGAGGCCGCGCGCCAGTCGGCGCCGGCGGCGGAGTAGGGGCAGCCGACATGAGTGAAACCCAGACGTCCACGTCCCGCGAGGACCGCATAGCGGCCCTGCCCGAGCACCTGCGGGCCCTGCTGCGGGACCGCCTGGCGGGCGCCGAGACGCCCGCCCCCGAGGCTGCCGCGAGCACCGCGCTGCGCCCCGCCGACCGCGACCGCCCGCTGCCGATGTCCTTCGCCCAGCAGCGGATGTGGTTCCTGTACGAGTTCGACCCGGAGTCGGTCGGCTACAACTCCTCCTTCGCGCTGCGGCTGCGCGGCGACCTCGACCGCGCCGCGCTGCAGGGCGCGCTGGCCGCCGTCGTCGACCGGCACGAGGCGCTGCGCACCACCTACGACCAGGTGGACGGCGTCCCGGTGCAGGTCCCGCACCCGAGCGTGGACATCCCGCTGCCGGTCGTGGAGGCCGGCGGCGGGACGCCCGAGGAGCGGGAGGAGGAACTGCTGCGACTGGTCCGCGAGGAGGCCGGCCGGCCCTTCGACCTGCGCACCGGCCCGGTGCTGCGGACCCTCCTCGTCCGGCTCTCCGACCGCGAGCACGTGCTCGTCCTGAGCATCCACCACATCGCGCACGACGGCTGGTCGCTGTCGATCGTCACCCGCGAGCTGGGCCAGTACTACGCGGCCGCGCTCCAGGGCCGCGAACCCGACCTGCCCGCGACGGGGCCGCAGTACGCGGACTACTCGGTGTGGCAGCGCGAGCGGGCCTCCGGCGGGCGGCTCGACGAGCAGCTCGACTACTGGCGCGAGCAGCTCGACGGCGTCCCCGTGCTGGAGCTGCCGACCGACCGGCAGCGCCCCGCCGTGCCCACCGGGGCGGGCGCCTTCCACGAGTTCAGCGTCCCGGCGGAGACCGTCGCCGGGCTGCGCGAGCTCACCGAGTCCGCCGCGGCGACGCTGTT
Source organism: Kitasatospora sp. NPDC058492 (assembly GCF_042720685.1). NCBI lineage: Bacteria > Bacillati > Actinomycetota > Actinomycetes > Kitasatosporales > Streptomycetaceae > Kitasatospora > Kitasatospora sp. NPDC058492. Next base: position 40,736 of record NZ_JBHXMU010000015.1, on the reverse strand, counting down.
CATGACGCTCACCGCGGCCACCCAGCTGCTGCTGGCCCGGCTCTCCCGGCAGGAGGACGTCGCGATCGGCACCCCGGTGGCCGGCCGCGACGAGCCCGAACTCGCCGACCTGGTCGGCCTGTTCCTCAACACCCTGGTGCTGCGCGCCCGGACCGAGCCGGGCCTGGGCTTCCGGGACTTCCTGGGCCAGGTCCGCGACACCGTGCTGGCCGGCTTCGACCACGCGGAGGTCCCGTTCGAGCGGGTGGTGGACGCCGTCCAGCCCGAGCGCGACCCCAGCCGGATGCCGCTCGCCCAGGTGCTCATCGTCCTGCAGAACGCCCCCGAGGCGACCCTCGACCTGCCCGGGCTGACCATGGAGCAGCTCGCCCTGCCGCAGGCGAGCACCGGCTTCGACCTCGTGGTGGCCTTCGAGGAGCGCCCCGACGGCAGCCTCTGGTCCGCCCTGGAGTACAGCACCGACCTGTACGACGAGGCCACGGTGCGCCGCTTCGCCGGCCACCTGACCACCCTGCTCGGCTCGATCGCCGCCGACCCCGACCAGGAGCTGGGCCGGCTCGACCTGCTCGACCCGAAGCAGCACAACCGGCTCACCGTGGACTGGGCCCGCAACCCGGTGGCCTTCCCCGAACAGGACCCGGTGCACCTGCTGGTGGCCAAGCGGGCCGCCGAACGCCCCGACGGCCTCGCGGTGGTGCGCGGCGACGAGCGCCTCAGCTACGCCGAACTCGACCGCCGGGCCGGGCTGTTGGCCGAGCTGCTGCGCTCCCGCGGCACCCGCCCCGGCGACGTCGTCGGCGTGTGCTGCGAGCGCGGCCCCGACCAGGTGGCCGCCACCCTCGCGGTGCTCAAGGCCGGCGCCGCCTTCCTGCCGCTGAACCCGCGCTTCCCGGCCGCCCGCCGGGAGCTGATGCTGGCCGAGACCGGCGCCCGGTTCGTCTTCACCGAACGCGCGCTGGCCGCCGACGCGGGCGAGTCCGCCGCCGAGCCGCTGATCCTGGAGGACCTGCGCCCGCAGCTCGACGCGCACACCGGACCGGTGCCCGAGGGCGACCGGGTGGGGCCGGACGCGCTCGCCTACATCGTCTACACCTCCGGCTCCACCGGGACGCCCAAGGGCGTGCTGCTGGGCCACGGCGGCCTGACCAACGTCGTCAACGCCTCCCGGCTGATCGTCGGCACCGGCCCCGAGAACACGGTGACCCAGCTCTCCTCGCCCAGCTTCGACGGCGCGGTCTGGGAGACCTTCCTCGCCCTGGTCTCCGGCGCGGCGCTCGCCCTCCCGGCGAACGAGTCCGAGGCGCTGGGCAGCGAGCAGCTGCGCGCCATGGCGGGAGGCCGGCCCACCGTCCTCGCGCTGCCGCCCGCGGCCCTCGCGGCGGTCGAGCCCGAGGCGCTGCCCGCAGGCTCGGTGGTGCTCGCCGTCGGCGACCGGTGCCCGGTCGGCCTGGCCCGCAAGTGGTCGCGGGTACACCGCTTCATCAACGGCTACGGCCCGACCGAGAACACCGTCGGCGCCACCATGTTCGAGGTCCAGGACGAGGAGGCCGGCAGCCGGCTGTCGATCGGCCGGCCGCTGCCCAACACCGAGGTCTACCTGCTGGACCCGCACGGCAACCCGGTGCCGCCCGCCGTCACCGGCGAGATCCACCTCGGCGGCCGCGGCGTCGCCCAGGGCTACCTGGGCCGCCCGGAGCTGACCGAGCAGCGGTTCGTCCCGCACCCCTTCGCGGACGACCCCGGGGCCCGGCTCTACCGCACCGGCGACCTCGGCGCCTGGCTGCCCGACGGGCGGATCGACTTCCGCGGCCGGGCCGACGACCAGGTCAAGATCCGCGGCTTCCGGGTCGAGCCCGGCGAGATCGAGTCGGCCATGCAGCGCCACCCCGCGGTCGACCAGGCCGCCGTGGTGGTCCGCGAGAGCGACCGCGGCAAGCAGCTCGTCGGCTACCTGGTCGCCGCGCCCGGCCGCGACCGGGGCGAGGCGGTCCGCGAGGTCCGCGAGGCCCTGACCGAGGAACTGCCCGCCTTCATGGTGCCGGCCGCGCTGATCCCGATGGACGCGATGCCGCTCACCACCAACGGCAAGGTCGACCGGGACGCCCTGCCGGACGCCCGGGAGGCCCTGACCAGGGTCTCCACCCCGCCGAAGGGCCCGGTGGAGACCGCGCTGGCCGAGGTGTTCCGCTCGGTGCTGGGCATCGAGGACGTCGGCGCCGAGGACGACTTCTTCCTGCTCGGCGGCGACTCCATCCTCTCCACCCAGGTGGTCGCCCGGGCCCGCCAGGAGGGCCTGCACTTCACCGCCCGGGACCTCTTCCAGCACAAGACCGTCGCCGCGCTCGCCAAGGCCGCCGGGACGGGGGAGAGCGGGCCGGCCGAGGAGGACCCGTACGCCACCGGGCCCGTGCCGCTGACCGCCGTGCAGCAGTGGTTCTTCGAGCACCACACCGTCAACCCGGGCCACTTCAACCAGTCGCTGCTGTTCGAACTCGTCCCGGGCACCGACACCGAGGCCCTGCGCGCCGCCCTGGCCGCGCTGGTCGGGCAGCACGACATGCTGCGCGCCCGCTACACCCGCGACGCCGAGGGCGCCTGGTCCCAGGAGGTGGCGGCCGAGGCCGACGGCTGCTGGGACTTCCAGCGGCTCGACCTCGCCGGGGCGCCGGACGCCGAGGAGCGCGCCACCGAGGCGTTCCGGCAGGCCCAGAGCGGCCTGCGGCTGGCCGACGGGCCGCTGCTGCGCGCCGTCCTGGCCGACCTCGGGCCGGACCGCCCGGCCCGGCTGTTCCTCACCGCGCACCACCTGGTGGTCGACGGCGTCTCCTGGCGCATCCTGCTCGACGACCTGCGCTCCGCCTACGCCGACCTGGCGGCCGGCCGGCCCGCCCGGCCCGCCGCGCGTTCCACCTCCTTCGGCCAGTGGTCCCGCCGACTGCGCGAGCACGCCCTGACCGGCGGCTTCGACGACGAGCTGGCGCACTGGCGGTCGCTGCCCGAGCCCGCCGGGGAGCCCCTGGACACCGGCCTGTTCGGCGACCGCCGCACCGCGCGGCACACCCTGACCGGGGACGAGACGGAGGCGCTGCTGCGCCGGGTGCCCGGCGTGCTGCGCGCGCAGGTCCACGAGGTGCTGCTGACCGCCCTCGCCCAGGCGCTCGCCGCCCAGGGCCACGCCGGCGACGGCGGCACCGTGATCGACCTGGAGGGGCACGGCCGCGAGGAGATCCTGGACGGCGTCGACCTGTCCCGCACCGTCGGCTGGTTCACCACGATCTACCCGGTGCTGCTCGACGTGCCCGCGGAGCTGGCGCCGACCGCCGCCGTCCGGGTGGCCAAGCGCCGGCTGCGGGCCGTCCCGCGCCGCGGTATCGGCCACGGCGTCCTGCGGCTGGCGGCGGCCGCCGAGGCCCGGGAGGACCTGCTGGTCCCCGCGCCCAGGGCCCGGATCGGCTTCAACTACCTCGGCCAGTGGGACAACCAGCTGCCAGAGGGGGACCGGCTGATCCTGCGCCACCTGGACCACGGCGGCGGCGACCACGAGCCGGGCGAGACCCGCACCTACGAGCTGGACGTCGCCGCCGCGGTCGAGGGCGGCCGGATGGAGCTGTCCTGCGTGTACGCGGGCGGCCGGTTCGACGAGGCGGCGGCCACCGCCCTGCTCCAGCGCATGCACGAGGCCCTGCGCGAGATCGTCCGGGCCTGCGGATGACCGGCCGGGCCGGTACGGACACGGCCCCGCGGGGCCGACGGAAGGAAGTGACCGTTTGAACGACGACCAACCCTGGCTGGTGATCCCCCGGCCGCGCCCGGAGGCGACCCGGCGGCTGGTCTGCCTGCCGCACGCCGGCGGCAGCGCGGGCTTCTACCGGCCCTGGGCCAACCACCTCTCGGCGGCCGTCGAACTCCAGCTCGTCCAGTACCCGGGGCGGGAGGAGCGGATCGAGGACCCCTTCGTCCAGGACGCCGCGACCCTGGTGGCCCAGCTGACGCAGGCGCTGCTGGAGACCGACCGCCCCGGCGTCGAGACGGTCGTCTTCGGCCACAGCATGGGCGCGCTGCTCGCGTACGAGACCGTGCAGTCCCTGCACGCGCAGGGCCTGCCGGTGGCCCGGCTGGTGCTCTCCGGCTACCCGCCGCCGCAGACGCCGGCCGGCTCCGGCGACGGACCGGCCGGGCGGGCGCCGGCCCTGCCCCGCGGCGACGACGAGCTCCTCGCCACGGTCGCGGGCCACGGCGGGACCCAGATGTCGATCTTCGACGACCCGGACATCCGGGAGATGGTGCTGCCGATCCTGCGCAACGACTACCTGCTGATCGACTCCTACCGGCCCACCGCGCTGCGCCCGGTGGACTGCGGGGTCGTGGTGCTCACCGGGGACTCCGACGTCACGGTGAGCGTCGAGCGGGCCCGCGGCTGGGAGGCGCTGGCCGGCAAGGAGTTCGCGTTCCACGTGCTGCCCGGCGGGCACTTCTACCTGACCGCGCAGCGGGCCCGGGTCATCTCCCTGCTGCACGACTACCTGCTGGACGGTGGCTGAGCCGGCCCGGCCGGTCAGGCTCAGCCACTGCCGAACCCCCGCCGAATTCCGGCGAGTTCCGCCGAACAGATGGCACCCCCAACCATCGGGTGTCATCTGTTCGGCATGCCGGAAAACACCCGGCGAAGGCCGGGACGCGCTGGAGTGCGTGTTTCCGCTGAGGCTTAAAAGCCTGTTTTCCGGAGGCTCCGCTGCCGCAGGATTTCGAGCCATGGGACAGCCCGGGGCTCCGGGTTGAACGACCGGCTGAGAGGGTCAGGAATGCTGGGCAACGTCGTCATCGTCGGTGGTGGGACATCCGGTTGGATGACCGCCTCGTACCTGCGCGCCGCATTCGGCGATCGCATTTCCGTCACGCTGGTGGAATCCAAGCGAATCAAGTCCATCGGGGTCGGCGAGGCGACCTTCAGCACCGTCCGGCATTTCTTCAACTACCTGGGCCTGCCGGAGCACGTCTGGATGCCCAAGTGCAATGCCACCTACAAGCTGGGCATCCGATTCGAGAACTGGCGGCGCAAGGGCCACTACTTCTACCACCCCTTCGAGCGCCTCCGGGTCGTCGACGGCCTGCCGCTCACCGACTGGTGGCTGAACAGCCGCTCCGGCGACCGCTTCGACCAGGACGTGTTCCTGATGGCCGCGATCTGCGACGCCGAGAAGTCCCCGCGCTACCTCGACGGCACCCTCTTCGAGCAGGACTTCAAGGAGGGCGGCAACACGACCGAGCGCGACACCCTCACGGAGCAGGACACCCAGTTCCCGTACGCCTACCAGTTCGACGCCTCGCTGCTCGCCGACTTCCTCTCCGGGTACGCCACCGAGCGCGGCGCCAAGCACATCGAGGACGACGTCGTCGAGGTCGTCCAGGACGACCGCGGCTGGATCAGCGGCGTGCGCACCAAGGAGCACGGCCTGATCGAGGGCGACCTCTTCATCGACTGCACCGGCTTCCGCGGCCTGCTGATCAACCAGACCCTGGAGGAGCCGTTCACCTCCTTCCAGGACACCCTGCCCAACAACCGCGCGGTGGCGCTGCGCGTCCCGGTCGACATGGAGAAGCGCGGCCTGCGCCCCTGCACCACCGCCACCGCCTCGGACGCCGGCTGGATCTGGACCATCCCGCTGTTCGGCCGCATCGGCACCGGCTACGTCTACTCCGACGAGTACGCGACGCCCGAGGAGGCCGAGGCCACGCTGCGGGCCAAGGTCGGCCCGGAGTCGGAGGGCCTGGAGGCCAACCACATCAGGATGCGGATCGGCCGCACCCGCAACGCCTGGGTCAACAACTGCGTCGCCATCGGCCTGTCCAGCGGCTTCGTCGAGCCCCTGGAGTCGACCGGCATCTTCTTCATCCAGCAGGGCATCGAGGAACTGGTCAAGCACTTCCCGGACGCCGACTGGGACCCGGGGCTGCGCCGCTCCTACAACCGCATCGTCGGCAACACCATCGACGGCGTACGGGAGTTCCTCGTCCTGCACTACAAGGCCGCGGCCCGCGAGGACAACGCCTACTGGCGGGACGCCAAGACCCGGGTGATGCCCGACGGCCTGGCCGAGCGGATCGAGCTGTGGAAGGCCAAGCCTCCGACGGAGGCCACCATCTTCCCGCACTTCCACGGGTTCGAGTCCTACTCCTACCTGGCCATGCTGCTCGGCCTCGGCGGCATCGAGCTCAAGGCCCCGCCCGCACTCGCCCTGCAGGACGGCAGCCGCGCGGAGAAGGAGTTCCAGCTGCTGAGCGACCAGTCCGCCGAGCTCCTGAAGCGCCTGCCCAGCCAGTACGAGTACCTCGCCCAGATGCACTGACCCCTTCGGCGCCCCGAGAAAGGAGGCACCATGGACAGTCTTCCGTACGTACCGGCCGCGGTGACGCTCGCTCTGCTCGTCCCCGTGGCACTGCTCGGACGCCGGCTGGCGAAGCTGCTGCGGCAGCCGGAGATCGTCGGCGAGATCATGGCCTGCCTCCTGCTCGGGGCGCTGCTGGCGAGCCAGTGGCACTGGAAGCCGGCCACCATGGACGGCGGGGCCGTCCTGGAGAAGGCGGGCCACCTCGGCCTCGCGCTCTTCCTGGTGGGCGCCGTCCACGAGATCCGGGCCGGCGGCAGCCGGCTGGGCGGGCGCAGCATCGCACTGACCGCCGTGGGCTCGCTGCTGCTGCCGCTCGGCTGCGGCGTCGCGTTCGCCGCGTGGGTGCTGGCCGACGGCTCCCCGGCGCTGCGCGGCGGCGCCCCGGCCGGGGTGCTGGTCCTGATGCTGGCGATCGCGCTGGCGGTCACCGCCGTCCCGGTGCTGGCCGGCATCCTGGACGACCGCGGCATGCTCAACACCGCGATCGGCCGGCTCTGCATGGCGGTCGCGGTCTCCATCGACGCCGTCACCTGGTCGCTGCTGGCGATCGCGGTCGGCCTGGCGCACGGCGGCGGGAAGATCACCCCGTACCTGGTGTTCGTCGTCGGCCTGCTGGGCGCCTGGCTGATCCGCCGGGCCGGGGCCCTGCCCGGGCCCCGGGCCTGGGCCGAGCGGATCCCGGTGGCGGTGCCGATCGGGCTGACCGCCGTTGCGGCCGTGGCCGCCGCCCTGACCACCTCGCGGCTGGGCCTCACCGATGTGCTCGGCGCCGTCCTGGTCGCCCTGGCGCTGCCGGGCGACGACGGCGCGGGCCCCTGGACCAGGGCCGCCCACACCGTCGGCGGCTGGGGCCGGATCGTGCTGCCGCTGCTGTTCACGGTGACCGGCATGGGCCTCGCCTCGGCGCCGCTCAGCGTGTTCTCCTGGCAGGCCGTCGTCCTGTCCGTGGTGCTCGCGATCTTCGGCAAGCTGGTCGGCAGCTACTACGGCGCCCGGGCGGCCGGCCGGCCCCCGGTGGAGAGCATGCGGATCGCGGTGTTCCTCAACGCCCGCGGCCTGACCGAGCTCGCCGTCCTCCAGACGGGTTACCAGGCCGGGATCCTCACCCCGGCGCTCTTCCTCGCCCTCGTCGTGATGGCCCTGTTCACGACGGTGCTCAGCGGCCCGCTGCTGTGGGTCATCGACCGGCGCACGGCGAGCGTGGACGCGCCCCGGACCGCGGAGCCGGTCCCCTACCCAGTCGAGCGGTGAATCACGTGGAACTCGTCACCTCAACCCCCTCCGACTTCCGGACCTTCATGTCCGGCTTCCCGAGCGGCGTCGCCATCGTCACCTCGCTGGACGACGCCGGCCGGCCCTGGGGCATGACCTGCTCCGCCCTGTGCAGCGTCACCGTCGAACCGCCCACCCTGCTGGTCGGCATGCGGGCGGAGAGCCCGACCCTGAGGGCCGTGCTGCGCAGCGGCCAGTTCGCGGTGAACCTGCTGCACGCCGAGGGCCGCGGCACCGCCGAACTGTTCGCCTCCGGCGACCCGGACCGGTTCGACGCCACCACCTGGCGGCTGCCCCCCGGCGCCGGCGGACCCCACCTCGTCCACGACGCCCACGCGGTGGCCGACTGCCGGGTCAGCCAGCTGGTCCCCGTCGGCGGCCAGCGGATGGTCTTCGGCGAGGTCATCCGGATCACCGAGCTCAGCGACGCGTCGCCGCTGCTCTACGGGAGGAGACAGTTCAGCTCCTGGCCCGCCTAGCAGAGCTAGCAGAGCGTCCCCACAAGACGCCCAGACCACCGTTGTGGAGGAGAGATGACCGCTCAACCCACCGACGCGGACACGCCGCAGGGCACACCCGCCCGCGACCAGGGCATCCAGCGCCACAGCGCGATGCCGGTCCGGAAGTACCAGCCGTACCAGGCGGTCGGGCTGCCCGACCGCGGCTGGCCGGGCCGCCGCGCGGAACAGGCCCCGCTGTGGTGCAGCGTCGACCTGCGGGACGGCAACCAGGCCCTGACCGACCCCATGGACATCACCCGCAAGCGGCGGATGTTCGACCTGCTGGTCGCCATGGGGTTCAAGGAGATCGAGGTCGGCTTCCCCACCTCCTCGCAGGACGACCACGCCTTCCTCCGCCACCTCGTCGACACCGGCGCGATCCCGGACGACGTCGTCGTCCAGGTCATGACGCCGATCCGCGGCGACTTCATCGAACGCACCGTCAAGGCCCTGGAGGGCGTGCCCCGCGCCGTCCTCCAGATCTTCAACCCGACCTCGGAGGTCCAGCGCCGCCTGGTCTTCCGCAAGGACCGCCGGCAGACCACCGCCATGGCGCTCGACGGGGCCGAACAGGCCCTCAAACTCCAGGACTCGATCCCCGGCACGGAGATCTACCTCCAGTACGCGCCGGAGTCCTACACCCAGACCGAGCCGGACTACGCGCTCGAACTCTGCAACGCCGTCCTCGACTTCTGGGCCCCGCGGGCCGCGCACACGCTGCGGATCAACCTGCCCTCCACCGTCGAGGTGTTCCCGCCGCAGGAGTTCGCCGACCGGATCGAGTACACCCACCGCAACCTGCTCCACCGCGAGCGCACCATCCTCAGCGTGCACCCGCACAACGACCGCGGCAGCGGCGTCGCCGCCGCCGAACTCGCCGTCCTCGCCGGGGCCGACCGGGTCGAGGGCACCCTGTTCGGCAACGGCGAGCGCTCCGGCAACGTCTGTCTGGTCACCCTGGCCATGAACCTGTTCTCCCAGGGCGTCGACCCGATGCTGGACCTGAGCGACATCGACGGCATCCGCCGCATCGTCGAGAGCTGCAACCAGATGCCCGTCCCCGCCCGCCACCCGTGGGCCGGCGACTTCGTCTACACCTCCTTCGCCGGCTCCCACCAGGACGCCATCGCCAAGGGCCTGCGCGCCCGCGAGGAGTCCGGGCAGGAGGTCTGGGACGTGCCGTACCTGCCGATCGACCCGCGCGACATCGGCCGCGACTACCAGGCGCTGATCCGGATCAACACCCAGTCCGGCAAGGGCGGCATCGCCCACCTGCTGCGCACCGAGTACGGCATCGAGCTGCCGCGCCGCCTCCAGATCGACTTCGCCGCCGAGATGCAGGCGGTCTGCGAGGAGATCGGCGGCGAGATCACCGGCGACCAGCTGTGGGAGCACTTCGTCGAACGGTACGTGGCGCTGGGCACCGAGACCGTGCCCGGCCTGCCGGAGCCGGAGCCGCTGGCGGCGGAGCCCGGCGACACCCGCTGGAGCGGGGCCACCGCCGAGGCGGTGGCCGGCTACGGGCTCGACGCCGTCATCCAGGGCCTCGTCGTGGAACGGGCCGGCGCACCGCTGAACGCGGTCACCGCCGCCTTCGAGATCGTCGTGGACTCCCACTCCTACTGGGGGGTCGGCATCGCCCAGGAGGAGGGCGAGGCCGTCGGCCGGGCCGTCCGGGTCGCGTCCCTGCGGGCGCTGCTGGACACCGAGCGGTCCGGTCTGTCCGAGGCCCGCTAGGGCCGGCGGGCCGGACCGGGCCGACGGGCTGAGCAGGTCCGCAGGTCCGCAGGTCCGGAGGGCTGAACAGGGCCGACGGGCCGGACAGGCCCGCAGGGCTCAACAGGGCCGCCGTGGGCGGGGGAGGGAGGAGCCGAACATGCCCTGGAACACCTTGATCGACGTGGCACGGGAGGACGTGCTCCCGCTGACCGCCCAGATCCGGGACGGCATCAAGCGGGAGATCGCCGAGGGGGCGCTGCACCCCGGCACCCGGCTGCCGTCGAGCCGTCAGCTCGCCGAGGACCTCCGGGTGTCCCGCAGCGTCGTCGTCGAGGCCTACGGGCAACTCGTCGCCGGCGGCTACCTGGAGGCCACCCGGGGATCGGGCACCCGGGTCGCCACCCACCTGGACCGGGGCACCCGGATGCCGACCCTGCTCGGCGACGCCCGCCCCGCCCCGGTGATCCGCTGGGACCTGCGGGCCGGCGGCGCCGACGCCTCCGCCTTCCCCCAGCGCGAGTGGCTGGCCGCCTACCAGCGGGCCGCGCGCCGGCTCGGCCCGCGAGACCTCGGGTACCCGCCGGTGTCCGGCGTCCCGGCGCTGCGCGCCGAACTCGCCCGCTACCTCGGGCGGGCGCGCGGCGTGCACACCACCCCCGAGCACGTCATGGTGGTCTCCGGGTTCGCCCAGACGCTCGGCCTGGTCTGCGCCACGCTGCCCCGCACCGGCCTCGGCGCGCTCGCCGTCGAGGACCCGTGCCACCCGCAGCAGCGCCAGTTCATCGTCGAGTCGGGCCTGGACTGCCCGTCCGTCCCGGTCGACGAGCACGGCATCGACGTGGCCGCGCTCGCCCGCACCGGCGCCCGCGCGGTGCTGGTCACCCCCGCCCACCAGTTCCCCACCGGCGCCGTGCTCAGCGCCGAGCGGCGGGCCGCCCTGGTCCGCTGGGCGGAGGACGTGGACGGCTGGATCATCGAGGACGACTACGACGGCGACCTCTGGCTGGACCACGGCCGCCGGCCCACCGCGCTGCAACGGCTGTCCCCCTCCCGGGTGCTCTACGCGGGCACCGCGAGCAAGTCGCTGGCCTCCGGGATGCGGCTGGGCTGGCTGGTCGCCCCGCCCCGGCTGCGCCGCCGTCTGGAGGAGGTCCGCTCCCAACGGGACCTCGGCTGCGACGTGTTCACCCAGCACGCGTTCGCCGAACTGCTGGACGGCGGCGAACTCGACCGGCACCTGCGGCGCCAGCGCGAACGGCTGCGGGCCCGCCGCGAGGTCTTCCACGAGGCCGTGCGGCGCCGGCTGCCCGGGGCCAGGATCGTGGGCGCCTTCGCCGGCCTGCACGCCTACGTCCAGCTCCCGCACCGGGTGGACGAGGCCGCGCTGGTCGCCCGGGCGCTGCGCCGCTCGGTGCTGGTGCGCGGCGGCCGCTCGTACCACCACCGGTCCTGGCAGTCCGGGCCGGCCCTGGTGGTGGGGTACGCCGGGGTGCCCCGCAGCGGCGTCGCCGAGGCGGTGCGGGAACTGGGGGAGGCCTACGCCGAGTCGGCGGCGGACGGCTGCCTGCGCAGTGCCTGAGCCGCGCCCCGGCTTTGCCCGGAATGCGGCCGGGGCGGCACCGAGAGACGGCCGGACGCCCGGACGGACAGCGGACAGACAGCGGAGAGTCGAGGACACGGCATGGTGACGACGAGGACGGGTGGCGCCCCCGCGCCGCTCGCGGTGCGCGAGGCGGCCTGGCACCTGCCGGAGCAGCGGGTGCCGGTCGGCGAGCTGCCCGAACTGGCGGGCCTGGCCGGCGAGCGCAGAACCACGCTGGCCGGCCTGGGCATCGACACCGTGGCCGTCGACCGCGAGCTCGGCCCGACCGGGCTGGCCGAGCGGGCGGCCCGCAGCGCGCTGGCCGGCGCCGGGCTCGCCGCCCAGGACCTGGACGCCCTGATCGTCGTCGACTCCCGGGCCCCCGAGACCCTGCTCAGCTCCGAGGCGACCAGGCTCCAGGCCCGGCTCGGCGCCGACCGGGCCGTCACCTTCGGCGTCGGCGGCCTCGGCTGCGTCTCGCTCGGCCCGGCCCTGCTCGCCGCCCGCGGACTGCTCGCCGCCGACCCCGACGTCCGGCACGTCCTGGTCGCCCACGCCTCCACCCCGGCCACCCCCGGCCGCTACCGGCACCCCGTCACCGTCAACGGGGACGCCGGGCAGGCCCTGCTGCTCGCCCGCACCGGCCCGGTGCGGGTGCTCGACCTGGTCCAGGAGACCAACGGCGCGTACTGGGACCTCTTCCGGGTGGACTACCGGGACCGCCCCTGGGAGAGCTGGCAGGAGGAGTGCCGGGACCTGCCCGGCTACTCCTTCCGGCTCGCGGTGGAGACCAGGAACCGGCTCACCGCGCTCCTGGAGCGGCTGCTCAAGCGGCACGGCCTCGACCGCGCCGACGTCGCCGGCTACGCCAGCCAGAACCTCTCGGCGGGCGGACTGCGCTTCCTGGCGGAGTCGCTGGGCGTCGACCTCCTGCCGGAGTGCCGGGAGAACCTGGCCCGGTACGGCCACCTGGGGCCGAACGACGTCTTCCTCAACCTCTGGACGGCGCTGGCGAACGGGCGGCTGGCCGAGGGCGACCGGGTCGTCCTGGTCAACGTCAGCCCGGTGGCGGCCTGGAACCTGCTGCTGGTGGAAATCGGACCCTGGGAGAGCACCGCGTGACCGACACGGCAATCGAGATACGGGAGTTCCTGACCGTCGCACTGCGCCGGCCGGTGGCGCCGGACGAGGACTACTTCGCACTGGGGCTCGCGGACTCGCTGTTCGCGCTGGAGCTGGTGGTCTTCGTCGAGGAGCGGTTCGACATCCGGATCGAGGTGGACGACCTCGACCTGGACTCCTTCCGCACCGCCGAGCGGATCGCCGCGCTGGTCGAGCGCAAGCGGGCCGGCCTGGGCACGGGCGAGGAGACGGGGGCCGGCTGTGCCGCCCACGGCTAGCGAGACCAGGCCGTCCGCCCCGTCCGACCTGGGGGCTTCGGCGGTCGACGCTGCCGCCGACCTGGCTGCCGCCGTCCGCGACGAGGCCGCCCGCTGGGACGAGCAGGGCGCGCTGCCCGACGAGGCCGTCCGCGCGGTGGCCGCCGCCGGGCTGCTCGGCCTCGACCTGCCCGCCCGCCACGGCGGCGCCGGCGCCACCCCGGCCCAGCTGGGCGAGGCCGTCGCGTGCCTGGGCGGCGTCTGCGGCGCCCTGCGCGCGCTGCTCACCGTCCAGGGCATGACGGCCGCGGCGCTGCTGCGCTGGGGCGGCGAGGAGCAGCGCGCGCGGTGGCTGCCCGCACTGGCCTCCGGCGAACGCCTGGCCGGCTTCGCCGCCACCGAACGGGAGGCCGGCAGCGCGCTCGCCGAGGTCGGCACGCGGATCGAGGACGACGGCGAACGGCTGGTCGTCACCGGCGCCAAGCGCTGGGTGACCTTCGGGCAGAGCGCCGACGTGTTCCTGGTGCTGGGGCGCACCGACGCCGGCCCGACGGCCGTCCTGGTGGAGGCCGACCGGCCCGGGATCGTCCGCGAGCCCGTCAGCGGCCAACTCGGCCTGCGCGCCGCGCGGATCGCCCACCTCACCTTCGACCGGGTGCGGGTGCCCCGGGAGAACCTGGTGGCGCCGCCCGGGCTGGGCCTGACCCACACCGCCGCCGTGGCGCTGGACCACGGCCGGTTCACGGTGGCCTGGGGCTGCGTCGGCATGGCGGAGGCCTGCCTGGCCGACGCCGCCGAGCACGCCACGCGCCGGGTCCAGGGCGGCGTGCCGCTGGCCGGGCACCAGCTGGTGCGCTCGCTGCTCGCCCGCTCCGCCGTCGACACGGCGGCCGCCCGGGCGCTGGCCGAGCGGGCCGCCGAGGCCAGGGCCGGCTCGCCGCTGGGCGCCGCCACCGAGACCGTGGTCGCCAAGTACGCGGCGGCCGGGGCGGCGAAGGCGGTCGCCGACCGGGCCGTCCAGATCCTCGGCTCGGCGGGCTGCGAGCCCGGCGTCCGGGCCGGCCGGTTCTACCGGGACGCCAAGGTGATGGAGATCATCGAGGGCAGCCCGCAGGTCGCCGAACTGCACATCGCCGACCGCCTGTTGCGTCAGGGGGTGCGCCGATGACCGGGCCGCAGCCGGGGCCGCAGCGGAGTGGGGCGGAGGAGAGCAGGCCGCAGCGGAGTGGGGCGGAGCCGAGTAGGGCGGAGCCGACCGTCAAGGTCCTGGTCTGGGACCTCGACGACACCCTCTGGGACGGCACCGTGCTGGAGGGCGACGATCCGGTGCCGTTCCCCGCCGCGACCGCCGCCCTGCGGGCGCTGGACGAGCGCGGCGTCCTGCACGCCGTCGCCAGCCGGAGCGACCGGGCCGTCGCCACCGCACACCTGGAACGGCTCGGGCTGCACGAGCTGTTCACCGTGCTGGAGATCGGCTGGGGGCCCAAGTCGGGCGCGGTGCGCCGGATCGCCGAGGCCATCGGCATCGGGCTGGACACCGTGGCCTTCGTCGACAACGATCCGGTCGAGCGCGCCGAGGTGGCCGCCGCCCACCCCGTGGTGCGCTGCTACCCGGCCGAGCAGGTCGCCGCGCTGGCCGAACTGCCGGAGTTCCGGCCCGAGTTCGTCACCGCCGACGCCCGCGAACGCCGGCTGCGCTACCGCGGCGAGGCGCTCCGCACCCAGGCCCGGGAGGATCACCAGGGCACCCCCGAGGAGTTCCTCGCCTCTCTGGAACTGGAGTTGACGATCCGTCAGGCCGGTCCGGACGACCTCGCCCGCGCCCACGAGCTCACCGTCCGCACCCACCAGCTCAACACCACCGGCCGGACCTACGGCCTGACGGAGCTGCGCGCCCTGTGCGACTCGCCCGACCACCGGGTGCTGGTCGCCGAACTGACCGACCGGTTCGGCGACTACGGCACCATCGGCCTCGCGCTGAGCGAGCGGACCGGGCACCGGGAAGGCGACGGCCCGGCCGGGCCGGCCGAGGTGCTGCGGCTGCTCCTGCTGTCCTGCCGGGTGATGTCCCGGGGCATCGGGCCGGCGCTGATCGGGCACGTCGTGCGCGCGGCGCTCGCCGAAGGGCGCCGCCCGCTGGCCGAGTTCGTGCCCACCGACGTCAACCGGGTGATGCTGGTGAACCTCCGGTTCGCCGGGTTCACCGTGGTGGGCCAGGAGGGGGAGGGGCGGCTGCTGCTCGGCTACCCGCCCGCCGCTCCGCCGCCCTCGCCGCCGGGCCACCTGCGTCTGATCACCCCCGAGGCCCCCTCCGCTCCCGAGGCCCCCGAGGCGCCCAACGCCCCTGCCGCCCTTGAGGCCCCCGAGGCCCGGAACCGGCCGTGACCGGGCCGCAATCCGTCGTGACCAGGAAGGACACCGTGCACCCGCAAGACACCCAGAACCGCGAGGCAGGCGAGGCCCGGGCGGCCCGCACCGACCGGATCCCGGTCGGGATCGTCGGCGCCGGCACGATGGGCACCGCCGTCGCCCAGGTCTTCGCCGCGGCCGGGCACCCCGTGGTGGTGGTCGACCGGCAGCGGGCCGCCCTCGACGCCGGCCCCGGCCGGCTGCGGGACGGCCTGCGCGCCGCGCGGCTGCTCGGCCGCCGCCCGGCCCCCGGTGGGGCTCGTGCCGAGACCCCCGGCGAGGCCCGCCCCTCGGCGGCGGAGACCGTCGAACTGGTCGACTGGACGGACGAGTTCGGGCGGCTGGCGGCGGCCGGCTTCGTGGTGGAGTGCGCCTCCGAGCGGCTGGCCGTCAAGGAGCAGGTGCTCCGGGAGCTCGACCGGGTCTGCGCCCCCGCCGCGGTGTTCGCCTCCTGCACCTCGGCGATCCCGGTCGAGCGGCTCGCCTCCTACACCGACCGGGCCGACCGGGTGCTCGCCACGCACTTCATGAACCCCGCGTACCTCAAGGAGGCGGTCGAGGTGGTGCGCGGCCCGGCCACCACCGCCCGGACGCTGGAGACCACCCTCGCCCTGCTCGCCGGGGTCGGCCGCCGCGCCCACGTCGTCCGCGACTCGCCGGGCTTCGTCTCCAACCGGGTGCTGATGCCGATGGTCAACGACGCGGCCGCCCGGGTGCAGGAGGGCGTGGCCGACGCGGAGACCGTCGACCTGATCTTCCAGGAGTGCTTCGGCCACGCCATGGGCCCGCTGCGCACGGCGGACCTGATCGGGCTCGACACCATCGTGGACACCCTCGACGTCCTGCTGGAGACCACCGGCGACGAA
This sequence comes from Kitasatospora sp. NPDC058492, assembly GCF_042720685.1. NCBI lineage: Bacteria > Bacillati > Actinomycetota > Actinomycetes > Kitasatosporales > Streptomycetaceae > Kitasatospora > Kitasatospora sp. NPDC058492. The sequence continues at coordinate 24,620 of NZ_JBHXMU010000015.1, read as the reverse complement.
CGGTTCCGGCCCTGCGACCTGCTGCTCGACCTGGTGCGGCGCGGACACTTCGGCCGCAAGACCGGGCTGGGCTTCCACGCCTACGGGACCCGCCCGTGACCGCCGGCCGTCCGGCCATCGACGTGCTCGACCTGATCCGGGAACGGGTCCGCGCGCTGCCCGACCGGACCGCCGTGGTGGTCGGCGAGCAGAGTCTGACGTATCGTCAACTCGATGTCGAAACCAAGGCGTTGGCCGATCGGCTGGCCGCTGCCGGGGCCGCCCCCGGCCGGCTCGTCCTGATCCACCGCCGCCAGGGCGTGCGCACCGTCGTCGGCATGCTGGCCGCGCTGCGGCTGGGCGCCGCCTGGTGCGTCCTGGAACCCGATCGCCCCGCCGCGATGGTGCGCGCCCTGCTGCGCGACAGCGGCTGCGCCGTCCTGGTGTACGACGACGGCGACCCGGCCACCCCGCCCGCCGCCGTGCGGGAGCTGACGGCCGGCTGCGGGCAGCCCGTCACGGCGGTGGCCGAGAGCGGACCGGCCCCTGCTCCGGCGGTGGCCGCCGGCCGGTCGGACGCCGTGGTGCCCCCGACCGCACCGGCCTACGCCGTCACCACCTCCGGGACCACCGGGGAGCCCAAGGCCGTCCTGGTCTCCCGCGGCGCGCTCGCCCACCTGGTCGCCTCCCGCGCCGAGGACCCCGCCGCGACCACCTTCACCGCCTCCCGGCTCTCCTGGGACGCGCCGCTGCTGATGCTGTTCCACACGCTCTGCGGCGGCGGCACGGCGGTGCTGCCCGACGAACGGGCCCTGCCCGACCCGGAGGCCGCCGCCGCGCTGATCCGCCGCCACCGGGTCGAGGTGGCGGTCGGCCCGCCCTCGTTCCACCTGCTGGTGCTGCCCCACCTGGCCGGCGCCGACGCCCACCTGCGGCAGTGGATCGTCGGCGGGGAGGCGCTGTCGGCAGCGCAGGCCGAGCGGCACCGGGCCGTCCTGCCCGGCACCCGGCTGGTCAACGAGTACGGCGCCACCGAGACCACCGTCACCGTGCTCGCCCAGCCGGTCACGCCCGCGCCGCTCGACCCCGTCCCGATCGGGCGGTCCACCCCGGGCAACCGGATCCACCTGCTGGACGAGCGGCTCGCCCCGGTCGGCCCCGGGCGGACCGGCGAGCTGTACGTGGCCGGGCCGCAGGTCGCCGAGGGCTACGCCGGGCGCCCGGCCGACACTGCGCTGCGCTTCCTCCCCGACCCCTTCGCCACCACCCCCGGCGCCCGGATGTACCGCACCGGGGACCTCGCCTCCGCCGACCCCACCGGGGCGCTGGTGTTCCGCGGCCGGGCCGACGGGCAGCTCAAGGTGCGCGGCGTCCGGGTCGAACGCGAGGCCGTCGAAGCGGCGCTGGAGCGCCACCCCGCCGTCCGGCAGGCCGCCGTCCTCGCCGTGACCGGCCCCGACGGCGCCACCGCGCTGGCCGCGTGCTGGCTCCCCGCCGACCCCGCCGCCCCCGTGCCGGACACCGCCGAACTGCTGGCGCACTGCACCGCCCTGCTCGGCGGCCAGGCCCGGCCGGAGCGCTTCGTCCGGGTGGCCGGCTTCCCGCTCGCGCCGTCCGGCAAGACCGACCTCCAGGCGCTGCGCGCCCTGCTCGCCGAAGACCCCGAAGACCCCGGCGAGCCCGGCGGGCCGGACGGTCTCTGCGGCCGCGACGAGCCCGGCGGACGCGACGAGCCCGCCGGGGCGGACGGCGCCCCGCAGCTCGTGACGCGCTACTGGACCGAGGTCCTCGGGCACGGCGACTTCGGACCGGACGACGACTTCTTCGCCGTCGGCGGCAACTCGCACCGGATCGTCGAACTCCACCTGCGCCTCGAAGGCCGCTGGCCCGGCGCCGTCCGCGTCGGCCGGCTCTTCGACCTGCGCACCGTCGCCGAGCAGGCCGCGGCCGTCGCCCCGGAGGCCGCCACCCCGGAGGCGGCCACCCGGGATCCCGCCACCCCGGAGGCCGCCACCCGGGAGCCCGTCGCCCCGGCGGCCGGACCGCCCACGGGCGGCGCCCGGCCCGACGCCGCGTACGAAGTCTGACGAACGGGAGAGAGCAGCAGTGACCAGGACCCCAGCGACGGCCCCCGCCGACACCGACATCGCCGTCGTCGGCATCGGCGCCCGCTTCCCCGACGCCGACGACCTGGCGGCCTTCCGGGCCAACCTCGCCGCCGGCCGGGACTCCGTCGGGGGCATGCCCGCCGCCCGGGCCGCCGCCACCGGGCTCGACCCGGACGCGGGCTACCTGCCGATGGGCCACCTCGCCGACGTCCACACCTTCGACCACGCCTTCTTCGGCCTCTCCCGGCGCGAGGCCGCCCTGATGGACCCCCAGCAGCGGATCGCGCTGGTCCTCGCCCACCAGGCCGTCGAGGACGCCGGCCACGCCGCGAGCGCCCTGCGCGGACGCCAGGTCGCCGTGGTGCTCAGCGCCGCCGCCTCCGGCTACCTCGGCGCCGCCACCGAGCCCGGCCCGCTCAGCGCCCTCGGCAACGTGCCCTTCGCGCTGCCCGCCCGGATCGCTCACGTGCTCGGCTTCGAAGGCCCCTGCTACGCCGTCGACACCGGCTGCAACGGCTCGCTCGTCGCCGTCCACCAGGCCTGCCGCGAACTGCGCGACGGCGAGGCCGAGTACGCGCTCGCCGGCGGATTCAGCCTGCGCTCCGGCGGCCTGCCCGCCCGGCAGACCGAGGGCATGACCGAACTCGTCTCCCCGAGCGGCCGCTGCCGGGCCTTCGACGCCGACGCCGACGGCACCGCCAGCGGCGAGGGCGGCGCCGTCCTGCTGCTCACCACCCTCGGCCGGGCCCGCGCCGACGGCACGCCCGTCCACGCCGTCATCCGCGGCAGCGCCGTCCGGCACAACGGCCGGGCGGCCGCCACCATCAGCACCCCGAGCGCACCCGCGCACGCGGCGGTGATCGGCGCGGCCTGGCGCGCCGCCGGGCTCGACCCCGCCCTGGCCGGCTACCTGGAGGCGCACGGCTCCGGCACCCGGCTCGGCGACGCCGTCGAACTGGAGGGCCTGGCCCAGGTGTTCGGGCCGCGCGGGTTCGGGGCGCGGGGCCGGCGGCTGCCGATCGGCTCGGTGAAGACCAACGTCGGCCACCTCGACCACGCGGCCGGGATCGCCGGCCTGGTCAAGGCCGTCCTCGCGGTCGGCCACGGCGAGCTGTACCCGTCCCTGCACTTCCGCCGGCCCGTCGACGAGGCCGCCCTCGAACCCGTCGAGGTGGTCACCGCGCTGCGCCGCTGGGAGGGCGAGGAGCGGATCGCCGGCGTCAGCTCGTACAGCCTCGGCGGCATCAACGCCCACTGCGTGGTCCAGCGGCCGCCTGTGCCCCCGCGCGCCGACCGGTCGGGCGCGCCCCGGCTCGTCGGCGTCTCCGCGCGCAGCCGCACCGCGCTCGCCCGGCTCTGCGCCGACCTCGGCGCCGCGCTGACCGGCCCGGCCGCCCGCGACACCGACCTCGACGACGTCGCCCTCACCCTCAACTCCGGGCGCACCCACTACGGGCACCGGGCGGCGGTGTGGGCCCGCGACACCGCCGAACTCGGCCGGGCCCTGCTCGAACGGGCGGCCCGGCTCGACGCCTCGGCACCGGCCGGCGGCGCCCCGCGCGGCGGCCGGACCAGGCCGCCCGCCGTCTGCCTGCTGCTCTCCCCGGACGCCGTGCCCGACGCCCCCGGCCCGGCGGAGCTGCCCGACGCGCTGCCCGCCACCGGCCCGGCGGCCCGGCTGCTCGCGGGCCAACTCGCCCTCCACCGCGAGCTGTCGCGCTGCGGCGTGCCCGTCGGGACCGTGCTGAGCAGCGGCGTCTCCCGGTACGCCGCCCGGTACCTGCTCGGCACTCTCACCGCCGAGGACACCCGCGAACTCGCCACCGCCACCGGCGCCGAGGCCGCGCCGCCCGACCGGGACCGGCTCGTCGCGGCGGCCGAACGGCTCGCCGCCGCCGGACCGGTGGTGTTCCTCGACCCCGGCCCCGGCGGCGTCCTCGGCCGGCTGCTCGCCGAGCGGTTCGGCCCGGAGGGGCAGGACGGCGCCCGGCTGGTCACGGCCGCCGGTGACGGCGGCGGAGGCTTTGCCGCGCTGCTCGGCCGGCTGTACGAATGCGGCCTGGACCTGGACTGGACGGCGCTCGGCCCCGAACCCGGCACCGCCCGCCGGCTGCACCTGCCCGGACACCCGCTGGCCGCCACCCCGTGCTGGATCCGGCCCGCACCGGCGGCCCCCGCCCTGCCCGTCGCATCCGTGGCGCCCGTCGTGTCCGTCGCGCCCGCCGCGTCCGCCGTCGAGCGCACCGGGACCGGCCCCGCCGAGGACCCCGAACGCTGGCTCGCCGAAGTCCTGGGAGAACTCCTGCACAGCGAGCAGCCGCCCGGTCCGGAGGCCGACTACTTCGAACTCGGCGGCAACTCGATCATCGCCCTCCAGCTCGCCGACCGGATCCAGACCCGCTTCGGCTTCCGCCCCCGGCTGCTCGACGTCTACGAACACCCCGCCGTCGGCGCGTTCGCCGACCTCATCCGCCGCCGGGCCGGCGCCCCCGCGGCCCCCGCCCTGCCGCCGATCACCCCGCGCGACACACCCCCGGTCACCTCCTTCGGCCAGGACCGGATCTGGTTCCACCACCAGCTCGACCCCGACACCACGCTGTACAACCTCCCGATGGTCAGCCTGATCAGCGGCCCGCTCGACGTCGACGCCGTCCGCGGCATGTGGCACGACCTGATGCTGCGCCACGAGGTGCTGCGCTCCAACTTCGCCGAGGAGGACGACGAGCCGGTGCTGCGCATCCGCCCGGAGCCCGGCGACTTCTTCACCCTCCGGGACGTCTCCGCGGATCCGGACCCGCTCGCCGCCGCCCGCGAACTCGTCCGGCAGGCCGCCGAGCACCGCTTCGACCTCGCCCACGACCCCCTGGTGCGGGTGCTCGTGGTCCGCACGGCCCCCGAGCAGCACGTGCTCCAGGTGACCATGCACCACGCCGTCAACGACGGCGCCTCACCGCGGATCTTCGAACGCGAGCTGCCCGAGCTGTACGCCGCCCGCCGCGAGGGCCGCCCGCACCGGCTCGCGCCGCTGCCCGTCCAGTTCGCCGACTACGCGGCCTGGCAGCGCGAACTGGTGGCCGGCTCGGCTCTGGACGGCGAACTCGCCTACTGGTGCGAGACCCTGCGGGACGCGCCGGTGCTGCGGCTGCCCACCGACCACCCGCGCCCGGCCCGCAAGGACCACGCCGGCGACCTCGCGGTGTTCACCGTGGACGCCGCCCTGATGCGGGAGCTGCGGCGGCTCGCGGCCGACCGCTCCGTCACCCTCTTCGTGGTCCTGCTCGCCGGTCTCTACCTGCTGCTGGCCCGCCGCAGCGAGCAGGACGACCTGGTCGTCGGCATCCCGACCACCGGGCGCAACCGGCCCGAACTCGAAGGCCTGATCGGCTTCTTCAACAGCACCGTGGCGCTGCGCGCCGACCTGTCCGGCGCCCCGTCGGTGACCGCCTTCCTGCACCGGGTGCGCGCCGTGGTGCTGGAGTCCCTGGAGCACCAGGAGATCCCCTTCGACCGGGTCGTCCAGGCGCTGACGGACGAGCGCGATCCGGGCCGGAGCCCGCTGTTCGACGTGTTCTACGTGCACCAGGAGCTGCCGCCGATCCAGCAGATCGAGGGCACCTCGACCGGGTACTTCGACATCGGCCACAGCGCCGGCAACCTGTTCGGCGGCCTGCCGGCGGGCACCGCCAAGTTCGACCTCACCCTGATCACCTCCGACCGGGTCGGCGACGACGCCATGACCGCCTGCCTGGAGTTCAGCACCCAGCTGTTCACGGGGGCGACGGCGGCCGCGTTCGTCGAGGAGTACACGGCGCTGCTCCGTGAACTCGCCGCAGCCGACGGCGAGTTGCCGATCTCCCGGCTGTGGGCCGGGGCGCCGGCGGCCGTCTCCTCTGATGCGGCGCTGCCGGCCGCCCCCGCCGGCCCGCCCGGGCCCGTCCGGCTCGACGTCCCCACCGACCGCCCCCGCCCGGGCCGCCCCGACTACACCGAGCGCAGCGTCACCGTCCCGGTCGACGAGTCGCTGCGCAACGCGATCGCCCGGTTCGGCCCGCACCCCGACCGGGTGCTGCGGGCCGGCTGGCTGGTGCTGCTCTCGTGGATCGCCGGCCAGGACGAGGTGGCGGTCGGCCTGCCCGGCGGCGCCCTGCTGCGGGCCGACCTCGCCGACGAGCCCGCCTTCACCGACCTGCTCGGGCGCACCACCCCCGACGGGACGGCCGGCCCCGGAGCCGAGCTCCCGGTCCGCTCCCGGGGCGACGGCGGAGGCCACGGCGTCGGTCACGGCGCCGCCCCGCGCGGGGCCGAACTCGACCTGGGGTGGCGGGCGGAGAGCGGCGCCGCCCCCACGGCGCTGACCGTGCACTACGCCCCCGAACTCTTCGACCCGCCGACCGCGACCGGCTTCGCCACCGGCCTGCGCGAGCTGCTGCGCGGCCTGCTCGCCGAGCCCGACCGCCCGGTCCACGACGTGGCGGCCGACTACGCCGACTACGCGGACCAGGCCGACGGTGCGGACCACGCCGACCACGCCGACCACGGCGACGCGCCCGAGACCGTGACCCCGCACCCCGACGACGACACCGTGAGGGCCCTGTGAGCAGCTCCACCGCCACCCCGCTCGACGCCGCCCGGCGTGCCGTCCTGCGGGACACCCCGCTCCTTCCCGCCGACTGCGTGGCGCGCCTGGTCCGCTTCGAGGGCCCGGTCGGGCTGGACCGGCTGCGCCGCGCCGTGGCTCGGGCCCTGGCCGAACGCCCGGACCTGCACACCGGCTACCGCGCCGCCGCCGGGGGCGGCCCCGGCCTGCTCCGCCCGGCCGACCCGGCCCAGCCGCCCGCCGTCGCGGTGATCGACCTCGACCCGGAGGAACTGGACGGCTGGCTCGCCGCCGAGCTCGTCCGCCCGCTCGACCTGCTCGGCGGGCCGCTGCTGCGCCACGTGCTGATCCGCCGATCCGACGGCGGGCTCAGCTGGTTCCAGCGCCACCACCGGCTGGTCGACGACGACGCCGGGCTGGCCGCGCTCGTCCGCCGGGCCGGCGAGCTGTACGCCGAGGACGCCGCGGATGCCGAGACGGCCCCGGCCCCCGCCCTGGTACCTGCCCCCGCCCCGGACCCGGACGCCGACCGGCCCGCCGACCGGGCGTACTGGCGGGAGGTCCTGGGGGCGGCCGGCCCCGAGCCCGCCGCCGCCCGCCCGGCCGGAGCCGTCACGCCGCCGGCCGAACTGCCCTGGCTGCCGGTGGCCGACCCGGCCGCACTGGCCCGGGCCGCCCGGGCCGGCGGTGCGGGCCCCGCCGCGGTGCTGCTCGCCGCCGCCGCCGTCCACGCGCACCGGCTGACCGGCGCCCGGGAGCTGCTGCTCGGACACTGGCGCCCGGCGCCCGGCCCGGGCGGCCGCGGCCTGGTCGTCCCGGTGCGCCTGGCCCCGGCCCCCGGGCTCAGCTTCACCGCCGTCCTCCGGCAGGCCGGCCGCGCCCTGCGCGCGGCCCGGCGCCACGGCCACCGGCCGGACCTCGACCTGCCCTGGGGCCCGTCCTCCGGGTACGGCCTGGTCACCGGGATCGCCGACAGCGCCGAGCGGGTGGCGTACGGCCCCGGGACGGTCGCCGTCCTGGCCCGCGCCTGGGGCGAGCCGCTGCCCGGCCTGTTCCTGCGCGCCGACCCCACCCCCGGCCCGGCGGACCGGGACGGGGCGTGGCGGGTCGCCGCCGGCGGCCACGGCGCCGACCCGGCGGCCCACCGCCGGCTGGTCCGGCTGCTGGCGCGGCTGGCGGCCCGGCCCGACGAGCCGATCCACTCCTTCGACCTCGCCGACGGGGACGAGCTCGCCCTGCTGCGGAAGGCCAACGCCACCGAACACGCGGTGCCCGAGACCACCGTGCCCGCCGCGTTCGCCGCCCAGCTGGCGCGGACCCCGTCCGCCGTCGCGGTGCGCGGCGGGGGAGAGGTGCTGGACTACGCCGAACTGGACGGGCGCTCCGAGCGGATCGCCCGGCTGCTCGCCGGTCTCGGCGTCGGCCGCGAGGACGTCGTCGCGGTGCTGCTGCCCCGCACCCCCGCCCTGGTCGCGGCCGTGCTGGGCGTGCTGAAGGTCGGCGCCGCCTACCTCCCGGTCGACCCGGGCCACCCGCGCGGCCGGGTGGAGTTCGTGCTCGCGGACGCCCGCCCCCGGGTGGTCCTGACCACGGCGCAGCTGGCCGCCGCCGTGCTGCCGGAGCCGGCCACCGACGGCCCGTCCGTCGTGCTGCTGGACGCGCCCGCCGCTGACGAGCCCGCCGCCCCCGCGCCCGCCGAGGCGAGGCCCACCCGCCCGCTGCCCGGCAACGCGGCGTACGTCATCCACACCTCCGGCTCCACCGGGACGCCGAAGGGCGTGGTGGTCACCCACCGGGCCGTGGCCAACCTCGCCGCCTGGGCGGCGGCCGAGCTCGGCCCCGAGGCGCTCTCCCGGGTGCTCGGCTCCACCTCGCTCTCCTTCGACCTGTCGGTCTTCGAGCTCCTGGTGCCGCTGTTCGTCGGCGGCAGCGTCGACCTGGTGGACAACCTGCTCACGCTGCTGGAACGCCCGGACTGGTCCGGCAGCCTGGTCAACACCGTCCCGTCCGTGTACCAGCAGGTCGCCCGCGCCGAGTGGGTGCGCGAGCGGGCGACGACCTACGTGTTCTGCGGCGAGCCGCTGCCCGCCGCGCTGGTCCGCCAGGTGCACGCCCGCAACCCGGACGCCCGGGTGCTCAACCTCTACGGCCCCACCGAGGCCATCGTGTACGCCACGGCCGGGGCGTGCCCGCCCGGCGCGGACGGTGAGCCGTCGATCGGCGTGCCGATCGGCAACGTGCGCGCCCACGTCCTCGACCCGGCCCTGCGGCCCGCGCCGGTCGGCGTCACCGGCGAGCTCTACCTGGCCGGGGACTACCTGGCCCGGGGCTACGCCCACCGGCCCGGTGCCACCGCCGAGCGCTTCCTGCCCGACCCGTTCGGCCCGCCCGGCGCCCGGATGTACCGCACCGGGGACCTCGCCCGCTGGACCGCCGCCGGCGAGCTGGAGTACGCCGGCCGCACCGACCACCAGGTGAAGATCCGCGGCCACCGGATCGAACTCGGCGAGATCGAGGCCCGGTTGACGGAGCTGGACGGCGTCCGGCGGGCCGTGGTGGTCGCCACCGACGACGGCGAGGGCGACCGCCGCACGACGGCCTTCCTGGTCGCCGCCGAGGGCCGCCCGGCCGATCCGGAGGCCGTCCGGGCGGCGCTGCGCGAGGTGCTGCCCGCACCCGTCGTCCCGGCCGCCCTGGTCTTCCTCGACGACCTCCCGACCAACGCCAACGGCAAGACCGACCGCGGCGCACTCGCCGCCCTGGCCGCCGGAACCGTGGACGGGGCGTCGCCCGAGCCCTCCGCCGCCCCGGCCGCCGGCCCCGTCGAGGTGCTGCGCGAGCTCTTCGCCGGCGTCCTCGGCCTGCCCGAAGTCGGCCCGGACGACAGCTTCTTCGCCCTCGGCGGCGACAGCATCCGCTCCATCAAGCTGCTCCGCCGGGCCCGCCGGGCCGGGCTGGCGCTCGCCCCGGAGGACGTGTTCGCGCACCCGACCCCGGCCGGACTCGCGGCCGTCGCCACCGCGCTCGACCCCGCCGACCAGGGCGCCGGCCGGCCCGCCGACGGCGAACTGCTCCCGCTGGACGCCGCCGAGCGCGCCTGGTTGCAGGCCCGGTTCCCGGGCCACCGGGACGTGCTGCCGCTGACACCGCTCCAGGAGCGGCTGCTCTTCCCCACCCAGCACAGCCAGGGCGGCGGCGGGGCCTACGTGATGCGGCTGTGGATGCTCTTCGACGGGCGGCTCGACCCGGCGGCGCTGCGCCGCGCCGTCGAGGCGCTCTGCCGCCGCCACCCGAACCTGGCGGCCGGGTTCGTCCGCCTCCCCGACGGCCGCCCGGTGCAGGTCGTCCCGGACCGCCTGCCGCCGTTCACGGAGCTGGACCTCAGCGGCCTCACGGAGGCCGAACAGGAGGCGGAGACCGAGCGGTTGGCCGCCGAGGCCAGGACCACCCGGTTCGACCCGGCCGACCCGCCGCTGATCCGCTTCACCCTGCTGCGGCTCGGCCCCGGAGAAGGCGTGGGCGCGCAGCGGTACCGGCTGGAGGTGGTCGCCCACCACACCCTGATCGACGGCTGGTCCAACCAGCTCCTCCTGCCGGAGCTGTTCGCCCTGTACCGCGACCCGGCCGGACTGCCCGAGCCGGTGCCGCTGCGCGCCCACCTGGCCTGGCTGGCCGGCCGGGACCACGAGGCCGCCCGCCGGGCGTGGCGCGAGGCCCTGGCCGCGCCGATCGAACCCACCCTGGTGACGCCGCCCGGGCTGCCGCCCGCCGCCGGGTGGCCGGGCCGCCGCTACCGGCCCCTGGGCGAGGAGCGCACCGAACGGCTCGGCGCCCTCGCCGCCGGGCTGGGCATCACGCTCAACACCGTGCTCCAGGCCACCTGGGCGCTGCTGCTGGCCGAGCGGACCGGCCGCCCCGACACCGTGTTCGGGATCATCGTCAACGGCCGCTCGCCGGAGCTGCCGGGCTCCGAGTCCGTCATGGGCTTCCTGATCAACACCCTGCCGCTGCGGATCACCCTGCGGCCGGAGGAGTCGCTGGCCGGGCTGCTGACCCGGGTCCAGCGCGAGCAGGTCCGGATGATCGCCCACCAGCACCTGGGAATCCCCGCCATCCAGCGGGCGACCGGCCTCGGCGAACTCTTCGACACCGTCATGGTGTACGAGAACTTCCCGCAGTCCGGCGACCAGGGCGACGCGCTCCCGGGGGTGCGGATCACCGGCTCGGGCAGCGAGACGGCCGCGCACTACCCGCTGTCGCTGATGGCCATCCCGAGGGACGGCGGACTGGAACTCGACATCCTGCACCGGGAGGACGCCGTCGACGCCGAGGCCGCCGACGCCCTGCTGGCCCGGCTGCTGGGGCTGCTCGACACGCTCGTCGCCGAGCCGGACACCACCGTCGGCGCCCTCGGCCTGCTCGACTCCTGGCCCACGACCGCCGGGCCCGCCCGCACCCCGCTCCCTGCCGCCGACGCCACCGCCACCGCCGCCGCCGCCGCCGTCCCCGCGCCGCCCGCCGACGGCCTGGAGCCCATGCTGGCCACCCTGCTGCCGCTGCGCTCGACCGGCACCGGCGCGCCGCTGTTCTGCGTGCACCCGGCCGCCGGGATCGGCTGGACGTACGCGGCGTTGCTGGGGCCGCTCGGCGACCGGCCGCTCTACGTCCTGCAGTCCCGCGGCCTCGACGGCCGGGGGCCGCTGCCGGCCAGCGTGGAGGAGGTGGCCGAGGACTGCGTGCGGGAGATCCGTGCCGTCCAGCCCGACGGGCCCTACCACCTGCTCGGCTGGTCGTTCGGCGGCCTGGTCGCCTACGCCGTGGCCGCCCGGCTGCAGGAGCAGGGGGCGGAGGTGGGCCTGCTCGCGATGCTCGACAGCTACGTGCTCGCCGACCTGCCCGCCCGCTCGGAGGCCGAGGTGCTCGCCGAGCAGGGCCACGTCCGCAACGCCCTGCTGCGGCTGACCGGGGTCGACCGCCCCGCCGACGCGCCCGCGCCGACCGCCGAGGAGTTCCTCGTCCTCGCCAAGGACTCCGACTCGCCGCTCTCCGTCTTCTCCGAACACCACCTGACCGCGCTCGCCGAGGTCTACGACAACAACGTCCGGCTCGGCCGGGCCTTCCGCCCCGGCGGGTACCGCGGCGACCTGCTCCTCATCGAGGCCGTTCCGGAGACCAGCGGGCCCGTCCAGGACCCGGAGAGCTGGCTGCCCCACCTCGACGGCGGCCGGCTGCTGCGGCACCGGACCGACCACGGCCACCAGGACCTCGGCGGCCCGGCCGCCCTCCTCGACCTCGCCCCGGCGCTGCTCGACCGGCTCGGCGACCCGTCCGGGCCGCACGGGTCACAGAGTCCGCACGAGCCGCACCAGTCGGAAAGGAGCTGACCGGATGTCCGCCACGCCCGCCACGCCCGCCACGCCCGGCCGACGACGGCCGCTCACGGCCCCGCAGTCGGGAATCTGGTTCGGCCACGAGGCCGACCCCACCCGGCGGCGGTTCACCGCCGGCCAGTACGTCCAGTTCCACGGCGCGATCGACGAGGAGCTGTTCGAACGCGCGTTGCGGGGCGTGGTGGCCGGCAGCGAGAGCCTGCGGGTGCGCTTCGAGCCGACCGCCGACGGCGCCGTCCAGATCATCGAGGACGCCGCCGACTGGCCGCTGCACCGGCAGGACCTGCGCCACCACGAGGACCCGGCCGCCGCCGCCCGCGCGTTCCTCGCCGCCGAACTCGCCCACCCCTACGACCTGACCGACCGCCCGCCCTTCGACCACTTCCTGCTGCGGACCGGCGAGGCGGAGTACCTCTGGTACCTCCGGATGCACCACATCCTGTGCGACGGGGTGGGCGGGGCCGGGCTGATGCGCCGGGTGGCGGCCGAGTACACGGCGCTGCACGCGGGCGAGCCGCCCTCCACCGGCGTGCACGACCCGCTCCAGGCCCTGCTGGACGACGACGCCGTCTACCGCGCCTCCGCCCGGTTCCGCACCGACGCCGCTTTCTGGGCCGAGGAGTTGGCCGGCCTCGGCGACCCGCCCCGCCTCGCGGGCGGGCGCGGCGCCCCGACCGGCTCGGGCCCGCGCCCGCCGGTCGCCGTCCGGACGGAGCTGTCCGCCGAACGCTGGGCCGCTGTCCGCGAGCGCGTCGGCGCGGGCTGGACGGCGCTGTTCCCGGCCGCGCTCGCCGTCGCGCTGCACGCCGACACCGGCGAGGGCACGGCGGTGATCGGCCTCGGCGTCCGCGGACGGGACGCCGCGCTGGCCCGGCGGGCCCTCGGCATGACGGCGAACGTCGTGCCGCTGCGGCTCGCCGTCGACCCGGCCGCCACCGTCGGCGGCCTGGTGACGGCCACGGCGGACCGGGTCCGGGCCGCGCTGCGCCGCCAGCGGTACCGCTTCGAGGACCTGCTCCGCGACACCGCCGCCGCCCGGGGCGACCGGCCGCTGATCGGCCCCACCCTGAACCTGCTGCCGCTCGACCCGGGCCTGCGGTTCGGCGGGATCCCGGCCACCGTGCACGAGGTCTCGCCGGGCCTGCCCGAGGACTTCGCGCTCGGCGTCTACGACAACGGCCGCGCCACCCTGCCGGTGTTCGCCGACGCGGTCGGCGACTACCCCGAGGACACCGTCCGGGCCCACCTGGACCGGGTGCTCGACCTCGTGACGGCGCTGGCCGAGGCGCCCGAGGGGCTCCCGGTCGGCCGGCTGCGCACCGGCGGCGGAGCCGTCGCCCTGCCCGCGCCCGCGCCCGGGTCGGCGCGGACCGAGCCGGACGGCGACACCCTGGTCTCGCTGTTCGAACGGCAGGCCGCCGCCCGCCCGCAGGCACCCGCCGTGGTGCTGGGGGAGACCGTCCTCACCTACCGCGAACTCGACCTGCGCGCCGACCGGTTGGCCCGCCGGCTCGCCGCCCGGGGCGTGCGCCGCGGCGACCTGGTGGGCGTCGCCCTGCCCCGCTCGCCGGACCTGGTGGTCGCGCTGCTCGGCGTCCAGAAGGCCGGCGCCGGCTACCTGCCGCTGGATCCGGACTACCCGGTCGAGCGGCTGCGCGCGACCATCGAGGACGCCGCGCCCCGGCTCGTGGTGACGGACGACTCCGCCCGGGCGGCGCTGCCCGACGGCGTCGAGACCCTGCCCGTCGACGGCGCGGACGAGCCCGCCGACCGGACGCAGCCGCAGCGCCCCGGCCCGGACGGCGTCGCCTACGTCATCCACACCTCCGGCTCCACCGGCCGCCCCAAGGGCGTCCTGGTCACCCACCGCAACGTCACCCGGCTGCTCGCCACCACCGCCGACCGGTTCGGCTTCGGACCGGACGACACCTGGACCCTGTTCCACTCCTACGCCTTCGACTTCTCGGTCTGGGAGCTGTGGGGCGCCCTGCTGCACGGCGGCCGCCTGGTCGTCGTCCCCCGGGACACCGCCCGCTCGCCCGAGGAGTTCCTGCGCCTGCTCGCCGACGAGCGCGTCACGGTGCTCAACCAGACCCCCTCGGCGTTCACCCAGCTGGCCGCTGCCGACGCCGCCCACCCCGGCCCGAGCGCCCGGCTCGCCCTGCGCCACGTCATCTTCGGCGGTGAGCAGCTCGAACCCTGGCGGCTCGCGGACTGGTACCTGCGGCACCCGCAGGACGCGCCCCGGCTCGTCAACATGTACGGCATCACCGAGACCACCGTGCACGTCACGGCCGGCGACCTCGACGCCGCCGCCGTGGCCTCGGGCGCCGCCACCATCGGCCGGCCGCTGCCCGACCTGCGGGCGTACCTGCTGGACGCCGCCCTGCGGCCGGTGCCCGACGGCCTGCCCGGCGAGCTGTACGTGGCCGGCCCCGGCCTCGCCCGCGGCTACCTCGGCCGCCCCGCGCTGACGGCCGGCCGCTTCACCGCCGACCCGTACGGTCCGCCCGGCAGCCGGATGTACCGCAGCGGGGACCGCGCCCGCCGCCGCCCCGACGGCGAACTCGAACACCTCGGCCGCACCGACCGGCAGGTGAAGATCCGCGGCTACCGCATCGAGCCGGGGGAGATCGAGGCCGCGCTCGCCGCACTGCCCGGCATCTCCGGCGCCGCCGTCCTCGCCACCGAACGGGAGCCCGGGCGCAAGGCGCTGACCGCCTACCTGCTCGGCACCGAGGAGGCCGTCCGCGCGGCCGCCGACCACGCCCACGCGTCGCTCCCGGACCACCTGGTGCCCGCGGCCTTCGTCGCCGTCGAGGCCTTCCCGCTGACCGCCAACGGCAAGCTCGACGAGCACCGGCTGCGGGCCCGGGAGGCCAGGGCGGCGGACGGCCGGGGCCGGGCGCCCAGCGGCGAGCACGAGACCCGGCTGCACCGGCTGTTCGGCGAACTCCTCGGGGCCGAGGGCTTCGGCGCGGACGAGAGCTTCTTCGCCCTCGGCGGCGACTCCCTCTCGGCCAACCGGCTGGTGGTCCGCGCCCGGGCCGAGCTGCCCGCCGAGCTGTCGGCCGAACTGACCATCCGGGACGTCTTCGCGGCCCCCACCGTGGCCGGCCTGGCCGCCCGGATCGGTGCCCGTGGCGCCGCCGGCCAGGGCGAGGCGGCGGCCGGCCGGGCGCGCCCGCAGCGCCCGCAGGCCGGCCCCCGGCCGGAGCGCATCCCGCTCTCCTACGCCCAGCGCGGCCTGTGGTTCCTGCACCGGCTCGGCGAGCAGGCGTCGACCTACCACGTCCCGCTCGCCGCCCGGCTGACCGGGCCGCTCGACCTGGCCGCGCTACGGGCCGCCGCGGCCGACGTCCAGCAGCGGCACGAGAGCCTGCGCACCGTGTTCCCGGCCACCGACGGGCAGCCGTACCAGCGGATCCTCGACGACCCGCCCCTCCCGCTGACCGTCCGGCACCCCGACCCCGCCGACCTGGACGCGGCGGTGCACGAGGAGGTCCACCGGCCCTTCGACCTCGAACACGGCCTGCCCTGGCGGCTGGTGGTGTTCACCGCCGGGCCCGGCACCCACCTGCTGCTGATCGTCCTGCACCACATCACCGCCGACGAACAGTCGCTGGGCCCGCTGACCCGCGACCTCGCCGCCGGCTACGCCGCCTGGGCCCGCGGCCAGGCCCCCGAGTGGCCCCGACTGCCGCTCCAGTACGCCGACTTCACGCTCTGGCAGCGCCGGGAGCTCGGCCCGGCCGGCGAGCCCGACAGCCCGCTGGCCACCGAACTGGCGCACTGGCGCGAGACCCTGCACGCCGCGCCGGGGCGCACCGCGCTGCCGGTGGACCACGAGCCACCGCCCGGCACGGCCCTGCGCGGGGCCGCCGCCGAGTTCCGGTGGGACACCGAACTGGTCGCCGCAGCAGCCGAATTGGCGGCCGGCCGGGGAGCCACCCTGTTCATGGTGCTGCACGCGGCCGTCGCCTGCCTGCTCGCCCGCTCCGGAGCGGGCACCGACCTCGTCCTCGGCACGGTCACCGCCGGCCGCGCCGACCCCGCCCTGGACGACCTGGTCGGCTACTTCGCCCAGCCGCTCGCCCTGCGCACCGACCTCTCGGGCCGTCCGGGCTTCGCGGAGCTCGTCGACCGCGTCCGGCACACCGACCTCACCGCCTTCGCCCACGACCAGGCGCCCTTCGACCGGGTCGTGGACGCCCTCGCACCCGACCGGAAACTCGGCCGCCACCCGCTGTTCCAGGTGATGATCACCCTGCACGGCGGGCGCCGGCCCGCGCTCACCCTGCCCGGCCTGTCCGGCGCACCGCACCGATTCGAGCGGGTGATGGCCAAGTTCCCGCTGCTCTTCGAGTTCACCGAACAGCCGGACGGCACGGTGCGCGGCGTCCTGGAGTACAGCACCGGCCACTTCCGCCCCGAGACCGCCGAGCGCCTGGCGCAGGGCCTCGGCCGCCTGCTGGCGGCGGCTCTGGCCGACCCGGCGGCACCCGTCGACACCCTCGACTCCCTCGACCTGCCCGGCACCTCCAGCCCGGCCGCCCGCCCGCTCCCGGCCCCCGCCGCCGCCCGCCCGCAGCCCGTCACCGGCCCGGAGGGCGGCTCGCCCGCCGAGGAGCAGCTGCGGACCTTGTTCGGCAGCGTCCTCGGCCGGGCGCGGCCCGGGCCGTCGGAGGGGTTCTTCCGGCTCGGCGGGGACAGCATCCTGGCGATCCAACTGGCCACCCGGGCCCGGTCGGCGGGAGTGCTGATCACGCCGAAGGACGTGTTCACCCACCAGACCCCGCGCGCCCTCGCCGCCGCCGCGGCCGTCGTCCCGGACGCCGGCCGCGCCCCGGCCGCCCGCCCGGCGGCGCCCGCGCCCCCGGGCGGGGTGCTGCCGCCCACCCCGATCGCGGACTGGCTGGCGGCCCGCGGCGGACCGATCCACGGCTACGCCCAGTCCCTGCTGTGCGAGGTGCCGCCCGGCGCCACCGAACACACCCTGCGCACCGCCCTCCAGCAGCTCGTCGACCACCACGACGCGCTGCGGACCCGCCTGACCGGGGCCCCGGGCGAGCCGCTCGCCTTCGAGATCCGTCCCGCCGGGACCGTCCCGGCGGCCCCGCTGCTGCACCGGATCGACCTCGCCCGCGAGGGACTCGCCACCGCCCCCGGCCGCGACCCGGCGCCCGCCCTGCTGCAACTCGTCGCGGAACAGCGGCACGACGCCCGCCGCCGCCTCGACCCCTACCGGGGCGACCTGCTGCGGGCGGTCTGGTTCGACGGCGACCAGGGCGGCCTGCTGCTGATGGTGATCCACCACCTCGCCGTCGACGGCGTCTCCTGGCGGATCCTGCTCGACGACCTCGCCCGGGCCCACCGGGCCGCCGCCGACGGCCACCCGGCCGACCTCGCCACCGTCCCCGTCACGGCCGCCGACTGGGCCCGTGCGCTGCGGGCCGCCGAGGCCGACCCGGCGGTCGCCGCCGACCGTGACCACTGGCACGGCCTGCTGACCGCCGGCACCGGGACCATCGGCACCCGCCCGCTGGACCGCACCCGGGACACCGTGGCCGGAGCCGCGACCCTGCGCACCACCCTGGGCGGCGGCCCGACCGCCGCCCTGCTGACCGACCTGCCCGACCGACTCGGCGCCGCCGTACCGGAGATCCTCCTCGGCGCCCTCGCCGCCGCCCTGCACGGCTGGCGCGCCCGCAACGCCGACGGCCCGCTCCTGGTGGACGTCGAGGGCCACGGCCGCGACCCGGAACTCGCCGCCCTCGACGGCCTGGACCTCTCCCGGACGCTGGGCTGGTTCACGGTCATCCACCCCGTCCTGCTGGACACCGGCCCGGCCGCGCCCGACACCGGAGGAGCGGCCCCCGCCGACGACCTGGCCCGCACTGACGACCCGGCCCGCGTAGACGACCTGGCCCGCGCCGTCGCGGCCGCCCGGCAGCGCCTGCGCGCCACCCCCCACCGGGGCCTGACGTACGGGCTGCTCCAGCGGTCCGGCACGCTGCCCGACCGCCCGGCCCCGATCGCCTTCAACTACCTGGGCCGCTTCGACACCACCCGCCGCGGCCCCTGGCAGCCCGTCCCCGGCACCCTGCGCGGCGAGGCCGACCCCACCCTGCCGCTCGCCCACACCCTCTCGGTCGACGCCTTCGTGGAGACCGGCCCGGACGGCCCGCGGCTGCGGGTCGAATGGGCCTGGCCGGCCGGCGTGCTGGCCGCCGACGCGGTGGCCGAACTCGCCGCCCGCTGGGAGCAGGCCCTCACCACCCTGTCGTCCGCCGGCCCGCCCCGGGCCGAGGGGCCCGCAGCCGACGCCCAGCCCGAGGAGCCCACCGAAGCCTCCGCCGAGGAGCCCGCCGAGGCCTCCGCCGCGCCCGCCGCGCCCGCCGCCGTCCTGCTGCCCGCCACACCGCTCCAGGCCGGCCTGCTGTTCCACTCCCGCTACGCCGCCCACGACGGCCGCCGCGACCCGTACCTCGTGCAGCTCGTCCTCGACCTCACCGGCGCGATCGACCCGGAGCGGCTCCAGGACGCCGCCCGGCGGCTGCTGGCGCGCCATCCGCAGCTCGCCGGGGCCTTCACCAGCGGCGAGTCCGGCCCGCCGCAGCAGGTCGTGCCGGTCGAGGTGACGCTGCCCTGGCGCACCGTGGACCTCACCGGGCGGGCGGAGCGGGAGCAGTCCGCCGCCGCCCGGCGGCTCGTGGAGGAGGACCGCAGGCCGTTCGCGGTCGACACGCCGCCGCTGATCCGCTTCACCCTGCTGCGGCTGGCCGCCGACCGGTGGCGGCTCGTCTTCACCCACCACCACCTGCTGCTGGACGGCTGGTCGGTGCCGATCGTGCTGCGCGAGCTGCTCGCGCTGCACCAGGGCGTCGACCTGCCCCCGGCGCCGTCCTACCGCCGCTACCTCGACTGGCTGGCCGGGCGCGACGACGCGGCCGCGCGCGGCGCCTGGCGCGCCGCCCTCGCCGGGGCCGAGCCCACCCGGGTCGGCCGGCCCGCGCCGGCCGGCGGCGAGGGCGCCGACGACGGCCCGTCGACGAGCGTCTTCACCCTGCCCGCCGGGCTCACCGCCGGGCTGCGGGCGCGCGCCGCACAGTGGGAGGTGACCCTCGGCTCCCTGGTGGCGACGGCGTGGGCGCTGGTGCTCTCCCACCTCACCGGCCGCGACGACGTCCTGTTCGGCACCACCGTCGCCCAGCGCCCGGCCGAACTGCCGGAGGCGGAGCGGCTCGTGGGCCTGCTGATCAACACCGTCCCGGTCCGGGCCCGGCTGCACCCGGGCGAGCCGCTGCGCGAGCTCGCCGCCCGGCTCCAGCGGGAGCGCACCGCGTTGCTGGACCACGAGCACCTGGGGCTCACCGCGGTGGAGGAGGCCGCCGGCGCCGGGCGGCTCTTCGACAGTTCGCTGGTGTTCGAGAACTACCCGCTGGACGAGGCCGGGTTCGTCGAGCCCGCGCCGGGCCTGCGGATCGGAGCCGTCGAACCGTTCGACGGCACCCACTACCCGCTCTCGCTGGTGGTGCTGCCGCGCCAGGGCGGCCTGGACGTGCGGCTCCAGCTGCGCCCCGCCGAACTGGACCGGTACCTCGACGCGGACCGGCTGCGCACCTTGCTGACGGCCGCCTGCGCCGCCCTGGCCGGTCCGGGCGCGGACGCGCTGACCACCGGCCGGGTCGACCTGCTGCCGCCCGTCCAGCGGGCGGGGCTGCGGGCCTGGGGCACCGGCCCGGCGGTCGACGCCGAACCGGTGTCGATCGGCGCGCGGTTCGAGCGGCTGGCGGCCGACCACCCGGACCGGATCGCCCTGCGACACGTCGACGGCGCCGGTACCGCCACCACCACGTACGCCACCGCGACGAACGCCACGACCACGTACGGCGCGCTGAACGCCGACGCCAACCGGCTGGCCCACCACCTGGCGGCCCTCGGGGTGCGGCCCGGCACCCGGGTCGCCGTGCGGCTGCCGCGCAGCCCGGAGGTGCCGGTGGCGATGCTGGCGCTGGCCAAGCTCGGCGCCGTCTGCGTCCCGCTGCACCCGGGGTTCCCGGCCGAGCGGCTGCGCGCGCTCGCCGCCGAGGCGGGCACCGAACTGCTGCTGGACGCCGAGCTGTTGGCGGCGGCCCGGCGGGCGGGCGGGAGTACGGACGACCCCGGCGTGGAGGTGCGGCCCGGGCAGGTCGCCCAGCTGCTGTACACCTCGGGCTCGACCGGCCGCCCCAAGGGCGTGGCGGTCACCCACCGCAACATCCTCGCCCTGGCCGACGACCCGCTGTGGCACGGCCCCGACCACGACCGGGTGCTGTTCCACTCGCCGCACGCCTGGGACGCCATGGTGTACGAGCTGCTGATGCCGCTGCTGACCGGCCGCCAGGTGGTGGTGGCCCCGCCGGGGGAGCTGACCCCGGCGGACTACGCCCGGGCCGTTGAGCGCGGCGGCGCCACCGCGGCCTGGCTGACGGCGGGCCTGTTCGACCTGCTGACCGAGCAGATCCCGGCGGCCCTGGCCCGGTTGCGCCTGATCTGCACCGGCGGCGACGTCGTGCCCCCGGCGGCGCTCGCCCGGGCCCGGCGGGCCGCGCCCGGCCAGCGGCTGCTGGACCTGTACGGGCCGGTGGAGAGCACGACCTTCGCCCTGGGCCACGAAGTCCCGGCGGGCCCGGTCCGCGAGGGCGGGGCCGTCCCGATCGGCCGCCCGCTCGCGGGGACGAGGGTGCTGCTGCTGGACGCCGCGCTGCGCCCGGTGCCGCCGGGCGTCCCCGGCGAGATCCACCTGGGCGGCGAGGGCCTGGCCGCGGGCTACCACGGCGCCCCGGCCCGGACGGCCGAGCGGTTCGTCGCCGACCCGTACGGCCCGCCGGGCGGCCGGCTGTACCGCACCGGGGACCTGGGCCGGTGGGACACCGAGGGCCGGCTGCACTTCCTGGGGCGCGCGGACCGGCAGGTGAAGATCAACGGGTTCCGGATCGAGCCGGGCGAGATCGAGGCCGCGCTGTGCGCCGAACCGGAGGTCACCGCCGCCCGGGTGGTGCCGCACGGGGCGGGCCCGGCGGGCCGCTCGCTGGTCGGGTACGTGGTCGCCGACCGGCCGGTGGCCGCCGGCGAACTGCGCCGCCGGCTCGCCGGGCGGCTGCCGCGCCACCTGGTGCCCGCCGTGCTCGTCCCGGTCGACGCGCTGCCGCTGGACGCCAACGGCAAGGTCGACACGACCGCCCTGGGCCCGCCGCAGCGGTCGGCCCCGGGGCCGACCCGCTCGCCCCGCCGGGAGGTGCTGGCGGCGCTGTTCGCGGAGGTGCTGCGGGTGCCGGCGGTCGCGCCGGAGGACGACTTCTTCGCGCTCGGCGGCAACTCGATCGCCGCGATGCGGCTGGCCGGGCGGATCCGGTCCACCCTGGGGGTCGACGTGCCGCTCGGTGAGCTGTTCGACGCGCCCACGGTGGCCGGGCTGGACCATCGGCTCGACCGCGCCGCCCGTACCGACGGTGCCGACGGCAGCGCCCCGGCGTTCGGCGACCGGACGGCCCGGCCCGACCGGCTGCCGCTCGCCCCCGCCCAACTGCGCCTGTGGACGGCCAACTACCTGGGCGAGCACCGCCCGGACTACCTCACCACCCTGGCCCTCGACCTCACCGGCGGGCTCGACCCCGCCGCGCTGCGGGCCGCCCTCGGCGACCTGGTGGCCCGGCACGAGGCCCTGCGGACCGTCCTGCCGTACGGCCCGGACGGCCCGGAGCAGCGCATCCTCGCGCCCGCCGACGACCCGCCCGCCGACGACCCGCCCGCCGACGCCGACCTCGCCGAGGCCGTCCTCGCCGCCGTCCCGTCCGCCGCGCCCCGCCTCCTCGACGTCCCACCGGAGCGGCTGGACGCCTGGATCGCCGCCGAACTCGACCGCGGCTTCGACCTGTTGACCGAACCGCCGCTGCGCACCGCCCTGCTGCGCAGCGGCCCCGACCGGCACACCCTGCTGCTGGTGCTGCACCACGCGACGGTGGACGGGCACGCGCTCGAACCGCTGCTGGCCGACCTGCGGCTCGCCTACCGGGCCCGGGCGGCCGGCGGGGCGCCGCGCTGGCCGGCGCCCGCCGTCCAGTACGCCGACCACGCCCTGTGGTTGCGGCGGCGGCTCGGCGACGAGGGGCGCCCGGAGAGCCCGGCCGCCCGGCAGGCCGCCTACTGGAAGGGCGCGTTGGCAGCCTTGCCGCCGTGGCGGGGCCTGCCGGACGCCACCGGCGCCCCGGGCGTCGGGCCGGGTGCGGCCGGCACCGTCCGCTTCGCCCTGGACCCGGGGGACCACCGCCGGCTGGCGGCCGCCGCCCGGGCCTGCTCGGCCGGCACCGGCATGGTGGTGCAGGCGGCGTTCGCCGCCGCGCTGGGCGACCTCGGCGCGGGGCACGACCTGCCGATCGGGGTGCCGCTGGCCGGCCGGGACGACGAGGTGCTGGACGGCGTGGTCGGCTGCCTGGTCAACACCGTGGTGCTGCGGGTCGACACCTCCGGCGCCCCGACGGCCCGCACCCTGGTCGGGCGGGTCCGGGAGCGGCTGCTGGCCGCCCACGCCCATCAGGACCTGCCGTTCGACCGGGTGGTGGAACTGGTCAACCCGGCCCGGCAGGCGGGCCGCCAGCCGCTGTTCGGGGTGGCGGTCTCCCATCTGGTGCGGGCCGAGCCGGCCGACGGCGGGCGGTGGGCCGACGCCGTGGCGGTCGCCGAGCGGCCCGTCCCGGTGGCCCGCACCGCCGTGGACCTGCTGCTCCAACTGGTGGAGCGGCGGACGGCGGACGGCGCACCCGGCGGGCTGGAGTGCGCCCTGGTACACGCGCTGGACGGCTGCGACGAGCCGACCGCCCGGCGGGTGGTGGCCGCCTTCCGACGGCGGGTCACCGAGTTCTGTGACGAGCTGAACAACGAGCTGAACGGCGAGTTGAACGACGAGCTGAACGACGAGGTCGACGGCGGGTTCAACGACGAGCCGGCCGACGAGTTGAACGACCTTGCCCAAGTGCACGACCACAACCACGAAGTGAGGGTCCGATGAGCAGCACCAACCCCTTCGACGACGAGCAGGGCGCGTTCCTGGTCCTGGCGAACGAGGAGAACCAGCACGCGCTCTGGCCCGCCTTCGTCGACGTGCCCGCCGGTTGGCGCAGCGTGTTCGGCGAGGAATCCCGGCAGGCCTGCCTGGACTACGTCGAGAAGAACTGGACCGACCTGCGTCCGCGCAGCCTGGCCGAGGCGATGGACGCCCGCGTCGACTGAGCGCGATCGGCCGGTCCATCAGGGCTGTTCCACCCTGGCTTAAGGATCTTCCGTCCCCCGCAAGCGAACTGACAGCATGTCAGGGACGGGCGCGGGGCCGGCCCGCAGGAACGAGTGCGGCGCGCCTGGGTTTCCCCCACGCCCGGCCGCGCCGCCGGCGAGCCGGCCCCGGAGCCCCGCAGGCACCCGATTGCCGCCCGTCCGGACCGCAGCGCCACCGCCCGTTGTCCGAAGCCCTCACGAGGAGTCACCGATGAACGCTGTCACCCCGCGCCCCGCCGAGCGCACGGCCCGGCCCCGGCACTACCTGATGTGCCGCCCCAGCCACTTCGAGGTCACCTACGCGATCAACCCGTGGATGGACCCGGCGAAGCCGGTCGACACCGGGCTCGCCGTGGCGCAGTGGGAGCGGCTGTACGCGCTCTACCAGGAGCTCGGCCACCGGGTCGACCTGATCGACCCGATCCCGGGCCTGCCCGACATGGTCTACGCCGCCAACGGCGCCACCGTGGTGGACGGCAAGGTGCTCGGCGCCCGCTTCCGCAACGCCGAACGGGCCGCCGAGGGCCCCGCCTACCTGGAGTGGTTCCGCGCCAACGGCTACCCCGAGCTGCACGACCCGGAGCACGTCAACGAGGGCGAGGGCGACTTCCTGGTCACCGCCGAGTACGTGCTCGCCGGGCGGGGCTTCCGCAGCACGCCGGCCGGCCACGCCGAGGCCCAGGAGTTCTTCGGGCGCCCGGTGATCGGCCTGGAGCTGATCGACCCGCGCTACTACCACCTGGACACCGCGCTGGCCGTGCTGGACGGCGACGAGATCATGTACAACCCGGAGGCCTTCTCCGCGGGCAGCCGCGAGGTGCTGGGCCGGCTGTTCCCGGACGCGGTGCTGGCCGATGCCGGCGACGCCGCCGTGTTCGGCCTCAACGCGGTCAGCGACGGCCGGCACGTGTTCCTGCCGGAGGCGGCCACCGGCCTCGCCGACAAGCTGCGGGAGCGCGGCTTCGAGCCGATCGGTGTCGACCTGTCCGAGCTGCTCAAGGGCGGCGGCAGCGTCAAGTGCTGCACGCTGGAGCTGCGCCACCGCGCCTGACCGCTGCCCGTCCGCCTGTCCGCGGTCGGCCCCTTCGCCCGCCCCTGTGACGCCGGGGCGGGCGAACGGGGCGGACTCGGGCCGTAGGACCCACCGCGCACCAACGCGACGGGCCGCGCGGGCCTCCCCCCGAGGAGGTCCGCGCGGCCCGTCGGCGTCGCGCCCCGGTGCCGCCGCCCGAC
>NZ_JBHXMU010000014.1:31637-145514 GCF_042720685.1 Kitasatospora sp. NPDC058492 | reverse complement strand
GGGGGGGGGGCGGGGGGGGGGGGGGGGCGCGGGGGGGCTGCCGCCCCCGCACCCCACGTGGTGCCGGGGCTGACAGCCGCACGAGCTGGTGAACGGGCGGATCAGGGGTTGGGGCGGGTGGTGCAGAAAGTAGGACGAGTGGATCAGTAGTAGTGACGACGCCCGCCGACGGCGTGCCCGACGGAGCCCGCGATCCACAGGACGAGGCCGATGACGGCCAGGATGATGCCGATGGTCCACAGGATCGAGATCCCGGTGACGAAACCGATGATGAGCAGGATGACGCCGAGGACGATCACGAGGTCCTCCCGTGTGGTGACTGGGACGGTTGTCAGGAGGGGCGGTCCGGCCGCTCGATGGTGGTGCCGGAACCGTCCGGGGGTGGTGGAGCCGTCGTTTCTCCGGCCGCGCCCATGATCCGCGTGTACCGCTCTGCGGGCCGGGCAAACCATCCTGCCCGCAGCGGAATGGGTCGGTTCCCCGCTCGGGCATGCCCGGCCCTTCGCCGAGCGGTCGTCGCCGTCGACCGTGGCGGGTCAGGACCGCATCCGGTCGAGGACGGCGTCGATGTCGAGGTGGTCGGATTCGGTGCCGGCCGGCACCAGGGCGAAGGAGTCGAGGAGGAAGGCCGTCACGGCGTCCACGGGGATGCTGATCACGGCCCGGCCGTTCTCGGCGCACAGGGTGACCAGGACCCGGCCCGCCCGCCCGGGCGCGACCGTCACGTCCCCGTGGCCGGCGGGGGCGTGGCGGCCCTCGTCCAGCAGGTCACGCGAGAAGACCCACTGCGCCTCCCCGCCGCCCCCGAGGGGCGGGAAGACCAGGCACACCGCGTACGGCAGCGAGGTGTCGAAGCGCAGTTGCGCCTCGACGGTCACGTCGGGGAACGGGCCTTCGGGCAGCGTGACGGCGGTGGACCAGGAGGTGACGACGGTCATGCGACGGACTCCGTTTCTGGCTGTGGCGCCGGGTTGTCCGCAGCGGCACCGAGCGCCGGCGGCGGCAGCGCTCGGCTACCCGCCCCGGGCCGATTCATGGCCCTGATGCGGAAACCTCGCGTGCGCGGTGTGTTCGCTCGTGCACGGACCGTTCCGGCGCGGCCAGGGCCGGTGTGGCCCGTTCCGGCGCGGTTCCCGGCGCGAGGCGGGTGGTTTCCGTCCGGCGAGAAGGGGCAGCCGCCGCGTGGTCCCGCTGCCCGGCCGGTCGTTCGTCCTAGTCCCGGACGCCCCGGCGCCTCGGAGCACCGTCCTCCGGGGGTCGGGAAACGGCCCGTCGAGGCCGAACCGCCGGGTGGAGGGCCCGCCAGCACCGCGGGGGCCGGCCGACGGCTCCCCCGACCCGGAAGGAACTCAGCGATGGGTATCGTCATCAGCAGCCCGCTGCCGGACAGCGAACGCAAGACGACCGGGGAGGCCCTGCAAGGCACCCTGGTCGATCTGCTGGACCTGTCCCTGGTGGCGAAGCAGACGCACTGGAACCTCTACGGGCCCCGGTTCCGCTCCGTCCACCTCCAGCTCGACGACGTGGTCGCCACCGCGCGCGACTACGCCGACCAGGTGGCCGAGCGCGCCGCCGCGATCGGGGTCAGCCCGGACGGACGGGCCGCCACGATCGCCGCCACCAGCAACCTGCCCGACTTCCCCGAGGGCTGGACGGCCGACGTGACGGCCGTCCAGAACCTGGTGAAGGCCTTCGCCGCCGTGATCGAACGGATGCGGGTGCGCATCGACGAGACCGGTCCGGCGGATCCCGTCAGTCAGGACCTCCTGATCGGACTCACGGCCGAGCTGGAGAAGCACAGCTGGATGTTCCAGGCCGAGAACCAGCACTGACGGCACCCTGCCGACCGCGACGGGCCGGGGCCGGGGTGCGGGCCCCGGCCCGTCGCCGGGCGCGCCGCCTTGGCCGTTCGCGGGCCCCGGCGCGCGCGGTGCGGTCGGCAGGGCGGTCCGGCCGTCAGTGCTTCTCGTCCTGGCCCTCGCGGGACTGCGTACGGCGGGACCGCGTACGGCGCGACTGCGCACTGGCTGCGGACCTGCGGCGGCGTACGCGCCAGACGATGAGGGCGATGACGACCGCCGCGGCGAGCAGGGCGGCGACGACGCCGCCGACCGTGCCCTCGACCTTGGTGTAGGCGGCCCCCGCGAAGTAGCCGAGGAGGGTGAACCCCACGCCCCAGGCGAGGCCGCCGAGGGCGTTGAAGAGGAGGAAACGGCGGTACGGCATGCGGGAGACGCCGGCCAGCGTCGGCACCACGGGGCGGAAGAAGGCGACGAAACGGCCGAAGAAGACGGCGGCCGGCCCCCGCCGGCGGATCAGGTCACGGGCCTTGTCGACCTGCTCCTCATGGCGTCGCAGCATGCGCGTGTCGAGGACCGCCGGGCCGATGCGGCGGCCGATCTCGTAGGCGACGGAGTCCCCCAGGACGGCCGCGCCGACCACGGCGAGGACCAGCCAGCCGATGGACACCCTGCCCTGGTGCGCGAGGAAACCGCCGAGGACGGCGGCGCTCTCGCCGGGGATGAGGAAGCTGAAGAAGAGGGCGTCCTCGGCGAAGACGAGGGCGGCGACGACCGCGTACACGACCGGGCCGGACAGGCCGTCCAGCCAGTCGGTGATCGAGTGCATCAGCCACCCCGTTCGGGATCTGCCGCCCCTTGCGCCTCAATGTAACGCCTGCGTCGAGGGCCGGGGGAGCGGCCGATGAGCAGACTGCCGGACTGCCGGACTGCCGGACTGCCGGACTGCCGGGCCGCCCGGACCGGGCCCACTGCGCGTTCGGTCCGAAGCGTCGGCTCGCGCTGAGGAGGCGACCGGCCGTCGGCCGCCGCCCGCGCGCTCGACGCGGTGGGTGCGGTGGGTGCGGTGCTCAGTGTGCGGCGGTTTCCGCCGGGTGGGCGTCGTCCTCGCGGTGCTCCTGGGCAGCCGTTTCGGTGGCGTCGGGTGCGGGGTCCTGCCTGGCGGCCTGGCACGTGCTGCAGGTGAGCCAGTGCGGTGGAGGTTGGTGGGCGTAGCGGTGCGGGGCGAGGGTCATTCCGTCGGTGTCCAGGCCGCACAGGGTGCGGAGGCCGCAGGTGCCCGAGGCTTCCGCGGGGGCGACGTGTACGCGGCGCACCGGGCTCTCCGGGTCCGCCGGGGTGTGGTCGGGGCCGAGGAGCCGCACGTTGGTCGGCATGTCTAGCTCAAGTACGACGACGATGTCCATCTTCTCAACGTCGCTGCTGGGCCGGTCCGCCGCACCCGCTCGGTGGCATCCGGACCAGCCCGGGCCACCCCCGGAGGACGGGCTCCGACCGGCCGCGTGCGCGACGGCAGAGAACGCGACGGCAGAGAGCCTGAAGGTGTGCCCCGCCCCAGCACGACGCCCGTGATCGGTGGAGACGTGGCGCCGGCGGGCGATCACCCCAGGTACCGCGACGGGGTGAAACCCGCGCGGGCCGTGACGCCGTACGTGCCGGGGCGCGCTGACGTGCAGTTGCAGGCTCCGGGCGGGGTCGCCCGCCTCTCCCCAGCGCGGCGGTCACTGCGTGCGCAGGGCGCGCTCGCACTCCTGGCACCGCTGGTCGGCGAGCGTGGGCGGGTACCAGGGCTCACCGGGCCGGACCGGCCGGTAGTGCGTGTGTTCCATCGGGCCGGTCTCCAGCCCGCACAGCGTGTACGGCTGCGGGTCCTCGGGCACGTCGGGATCGGCCCCGGCGGCGTGCACCGCGATCACGGCGGGTTCGGTGCCTTCCGCACCGTCCGTGCCTTCCACACCTTCCGCACCGATGGCCCCGTCGGGCTCCAGCTCGAAGAGCACGATGATCGATGCCATGCACCGAGCCTCGGCCATCGCCGGCGGACCCACATCCGGAGGTGGGCCTTTCGAGGCGAGCACCCTTGCCCGGTTTCCGTGCCCGTCCCCGTTCCCGCACTTGGTTCCGGTGCTGCCCGACGACGGCATGGATCGCGCCCGTCGGGGCCTGCTGCCATGCTCGGGTGATCACACCTCGTGCACGGAAGGAGTCCGTCGATGATCGTGCCGCCCGCGCTGGAACGGTGTCCGGGCGGGCTGCGGTGAGGGGCTGGGTGGTCGGGGCCGTCAGCGAACCGGACGAGCCCGGCGAGCCGGGGCGGTTGCTGGTGGTGCTCGTCGACGGTCGGCGGCTGGTGACGCGCGAGCTGTCCGGGCAGGAGCGGGCCGAGCTCGGGTCGCCCGTCGCCGGGCGGCTTCGAACGCCGCATCCGGGCGCGCGGTCGATGGTGCGCTGGCTGCGCCCGGTGCTGGCCGTCGTCGTCGAGCTGGAAGCCGGTCAGGTGTGCCGCATCGCCTTGCCCGCGGCGGGCGACTGAGTGATTCGCCGCCGCCCTTGAGCACGGGCCGTCACGAACAGCGGTGGTGCGGGCGGCTGCCGCGTTCGGGCGCAGATCGGATACACGATGATGACCGAACAGCGCTGCGCGCCGAGCGTCGGCGAGGCCCCCTCATCCCGGTCGGCGGCGACAGCCGGCCGGCCTTCCCCACCTGGGCCGAGGCCACCCTGCTCCCGGCGCTGCGCACCGCGCTCCGAGCCGGATCCGGATCGGTCGGCTGCACCGCGGCGGCCGTCGTGGGGTTCACCCGATTGCCCAGCGTCCGTCCGGCCGGCCCCGGGACGGACCGGGCGCCCGGGGGCGGGCCGCGTCCGGGCGACGTAGGTTGCGGGCATGACCAGTGACGAGACGACGATCCCGGCGGTAGGGGTGCGCCTGCTGGACGAGGTGTTCGACGCGATCGAGGCGGCCAACGGCCGCCCGCAGCCGTGGACCGGTTTCGACCACGGGATCCTGGGGGCCTACCGGTGGGCCGCCGGCGCCCAGGTCGCGGCGCCCCTCACCGCTGCCGCCGCGCTCGGCGCCACCGGGCCGTGCCGGGCGCAGCTCCTGGCCGAGTGCCAGGCCGCCGCCGTCCGTCTGCGCGACACCTCGGCCTTGGCCTCGGCCTCGGGTGGGGGCGACGGCGCGGACGAAGGCGCGAACGCCGCGTACGCCCTGGGCGCCTACCAAGCGCTGGCCTGGCTCTGCGGCCACCACGAAGACCGCCCCTGACCCGGCCGCCCGAAGTGTCGGCACCGACCTGCGGGCCTGCCGACCTGCCCGAATCGCGCACCCGCGGATCCGCGCACAGGGAGACGACACCGTGCTGAAGGACGACAAGTCGCCCGGCGGGGGCAGGGACGAGACGCCCCAGGAACGGGCCGACCGGCTCTGGAGCGAGATGCTCCAGGAGGTCCGGGTGTGCCAGACCGGCGCGCAGATCCTCTTCGGCTTCCTCATCAGCGTGGCCTTCACCCCGCGCTTCGCCGGCCTGCCCGACTTCGACAAGGACCTCTACGTCGCCACCGTCATCCTCGGCGCCCTCGCCACCGGCACGCTCGTCGCCCCCGTGGCCTTCCACCGCCTCCTCGCCGGCCGCGACATGAAACCCGAACTCATCCACGTCGCCGGCCACTTCATCGCCACCGGCCTCGTCACCCTGGCCCTGACCATCGCCGCCGCCCTGCTGCTCCTGCTGCGCACCGGCACCGGCAACCCGGTCGCCGCGTGGGCCCTCAGCGCAGCCGTCCTGCTCTGGTTCACCACCACCTGGCTTGTTCTGCCCCAGATCGTGCTGCGGCGCACGGCCGCCCGCCGGACGGCTTCCTAGCGCCGGTCCTGCACGCGTCCGGATCCCGTCGTGGCGTCCTGGCGTCGTGGCCGGAGCGGCCGGAGCGGCGCCAGGAACGGTAGGGCCCGCCAGCCGGATCCCGAGGCCGTACGAACGCGTCGCGATCGACGTTCGGGGTAGACGCCGGGGCAACCCGAGGAGGAGAGGCCGTGCCAGCCGGTTCGAGCAAGAAGCAACCACCGGGCCCGCGAGGCCGCCTCCAGAGCGCACCGAATCTGCCGACCGACCTGATGAGAAGGGCTACGCCATGAGCACGCACGACACGGGCACCACCCCCGCGGAGCACGACGCCTCGCGGAACGGCGACGACACCGTACGGGAGCGGTCCGCGGAGGAACGGAACATCGTGGCGCCCACCCCGAAGGACGTCCGCGCCATGGCCGACGAGCCCGCCGACGCCGACGACGCGCCCACCCCACCCGCCGCCGACACCCAGGCCCCCTGACCGGCGACGGCGTGCCCGGCAGACGCACCAGGTCGGGTGCCGATGAACCGGGGCCGGGTTGGCGAAGGTTGTGTCGAGCGCCTGCGGCAGGCTGTCGGGGAAACGGAAAGGAGCCTAGCGGGGCTCGGAGTTGCCCTGTTCCATGCTCTTCGAGAATTCGAGTCGTACTACAAGAGGCGACTGACAGCCGCTGTTGGGAGCACAGCTGGTGCGGGCGGGGCCTGTGGCACTGGGTGTGCCGCAGGCCCCGGGTTGGCTGGTCAGGGGTGGTGGTCAGGCGGTGTTGGGGTAGATGGTCCAGCGCTGGTTGGCATGGTTGCCGACGCAGTCCCAGATGTCGAGGGCTGTGCTGTTGGCATCGTTCCAGCCGGGGAGTTCGATGCAGCGGTTGGCGGTGGGGCTGTAGATGGTGCCGTCGGCGCGCAGGGTCCAGACCTGGCCGGTGGCTCCGGTGCAGTCGAGGATGACGACGGCGGTGCCGTTGGCGGTTGCGTTGTCCTTCGTGGCGACGCAGCGTCCGCCGGTGCGCAGTGTGCCGTCGGCGGCGAAGGTCAGCTTCTGGTTGGCGCCGTTCCAGCAGTTGTAGATGAGCAAGGAGGTTCCGTTGCCAGCGCCCCAGTTGTCGAAGCACCGGTTCGGGTTCTGGGCGGAGCTGATGTTGTAGCTGGCAGGTGTGGCGGAGGGGAGGGTGCGCGGGGTGCCGAAGCGGGGCAGCCCTGCGTCGGGTGCCGTGCCGAGGTACTGGGTGAAGATGCCGTTGGTGTCAGTGGTGATCAGATCGGGGTTGCCGTCGCCGTTGATGTCGCCGGGAGAGTCGACGGTCGGGTACGCAGCGGAGCTCGCGCCGAGTGGCAGCACTGCTCGGGCGGTGGGGCTGGTCCACTTCTGGCTGACGTCGTCGAGGCAGTCCCAGAGGATGAGGTGGTTGCCGGGGTCGTTCTTGCCCTCGGGGACGGCGAGGCAGCGGCCGGACTGCGGGTTCTGCAGGGTGCCGGAGTAAGGGCCGTCGGCCCACTTCTGGGCGCCGGTGTTGTTGCAGTCCCAGAGCTGGATGCCGCTGCCATTACCGGTGGCAGCGTCCTTGATGTCCAGGCACTTGCCGAGGACGTGGAGTGTGCTGTCGATGCCGCGGGTGAAGGCCTGGGCCCCTGTCGTGTTGCAGTCCCACAGTTGGGCGGTGGTCCCGTTGTCGGGGAGGCCACGGTCTACGTCGGCGCACATGTTGGCGCCAGCGGGGTTCTTGACCGCGGAGACCAGGGCCTGGTGAGCGGGGACGTGCAGGGACTTCGCGGCCGGGGCGCCGTCGGTGAGGGGCAGGGGGAAGGTGTTGATCGCGCCGGTGACGCTGTCGCGTACCCACAGCGCCGGGGTGTTGCCGATGATCCCGGGGGACAAGAGGGTGAAGCTGCTCCAGTTCTCGTTGTCGGCCCCGAGTTCGATCCCTTGGGCGAGGAGGCAGCCGCCGACGGTGGTGCCAGGGTAGTAGCGAAGGTGGCCCGCCTCGATGGTGATCAGGTTGGGTCGGCCCGCGCTGGTGGGGGTCGCGCTGAGTGCAGTCAGTTGCGTGAGGTTGTTCCAGGTTCCGTCGACGCCTCTGGCGCAGTCGGTCCTGTTGCCGATCTGGGCGATCCCGGCGCGGTCGCTGAAGTGGCCTGGTGTTCCGGCGGGCACGCGGGTGGAGTCGTTGAAGTAGATGTAGAGCTGCTTGGAGCTCTTGTTGTAGGCGAGCAGATCGTCGACGCTGTTGGCGCTGACCGAGCCGCGGTGGGCGATCAGGTAGTTGTTCCAGCTGTCCTGTTCGGGGCTCTGCGTCTTGGTGGAGGCGGTGCCGGGTTGGGCGGTGAAGTCGCTGTTGCCTGGAAGCAGGGTCAGCGAGCCGTCGGCGGCGGGGACGAGGTAGTCGGGGGTGCCGTCGAAGTTGACGTCGCCGGCGACGACTTTGGTGGCCGGGTTCCAGGGCGCGTAGAAGTCGTAGGTCGCGGCCTGGGGTTGGGTGTTTCCGGCGTTGTCCGTGGCGCGCACGTACAGGCGGTGGGTGCCCCACTGGTCGGGGTTGAGGTTGATGGGGATGTCCGCGTAGGCGGAGCCGTTGGCGTCCACTCCTGCGACGGGCTGGGCCTTGTAGCCGGTCGGTGGGATGTTGTCGTCCAGGTTGTACTGGAACTCGCGCACGCCGCTGGACAGGCAGCTGCCGCGGGTGCAGCCGCCCGGGACCGGGTCGGTGCTGGTGACACGGATGGTGGCGCCCTGGTCGCCGGCGTGGCCGGTGGGCTTGATGCCGCTGCCGATCGGGGGGAAGACGGTGGAGGGCGCGATGTAGGCGAGGGTGGGCGGGGTCAGGTCGACGTTGAAGTAGCAGTAGGCGGTGCCCGCGCTACCGAGCAGTCCGTCGGTGGCCCACGCGTTCCAGCCGTACTGGTGTCCGTCGGAGACCGGGAAGCCGATGTTGGCGTCGCCCCAGCCCCGGCCGTTGATGCTCTGGCTGGCGGGCCAGGTGACGGTGGCGGGACTGCCGTTGGCGTCCGCCGCCATGTTGTCCCAGACGTGGAAACCGATGACGATGTTGGTGCCCGGCATCGGCGTGGAGCCGTAGGCGTGCAGGGTGATGTCGGAGGCGCCGTTGCCCAGCGGCACGGTCCGCCCGATCCAGCCTGGCTGGCCACCGCCGCAGGCGTAGCCGTTCGGGTTGATCGGCTGGGGGCTGGTGTACATGGAGTCGGGGGTATTCGGCGGGAGATCGTAGGTGGCGATGAGGTACGGGTTCGGGGCGAACCGCATGAAGTTGTCGTTGTTGGTCGAGTTGTTCTCGTCGCCGAACAGGCCTACCGTCCAGGCCTTGCTGCCTGCCTGGGCGACTGAGCGCAGCGCGTCCGTGACATTGAAGGTGACCGTCTGCCAGCCGCATTTTCCGTAGGCGGACTTGGGCCACTGACCGCTGATGTCCTGGTAGACGGTCGGCTGGTGGTTCCAATCGGTGCCGCCGTCGATCGCCTCCCTCATCCACTTCAGGGCGACGGGGGCGGTGTGGCCGCAGTCCCAGCTGGCGCCGTAGGTTTCGGTGAAGTACATCTTCGCGTCGTCGATGTACATCTGTGGTGCCACGGCGCTGGTGTTGAACTCGTAGTACGAGCGTTCCATGCCATAGCAGTTGGTTCGGTAATGTTGGAATCCGACGCCCTGGCCGTTGTCCTGCGCGATGTCGTATTGGGGACTGGTCGGACAGCCCTGCATCACCTGGGCGAAGTGGTTGGTGCCCATGGTCGGGGCCGGCTGGAAGGTCGGGTCGATGTAGAGCGGCCAGACGGTGTCCTTGCCACCGAGCAGGTCTGCGTCCGGGGTCAGCGTGAGGGCGCTGGTCGTGGCCTCGACCGCGATCGGCTTGATGTGCGCGCCGCGACCTGGTCCATCCGTCGAGGACTCGCTGTCGCCCGCGCCTGCTTGGGCACCTCCGGAGATCGGACCGGAGGTGGAGGAGGTGAGAGGCGCTGCGGCGGCTTTGATGGTTGGGGTAGTCGGCGGCGCCGGGGTGTCTGACGCGGAGTCCCACATCAGCGGGGAAGGTGCGCGGAAGACGGGCTTTCCATCGGCGGCAGCGGCAGTGAGGTTGCCGTGCGCGTCTGCGGACACGGTGAGGTTCGTGGTTCCGGTGCCAAGCTTGAGTGATTTCAGTGCGGGGTTGGCGGCGGCGCTCGCGTCCTTGACTGCCAGGACTTCGCGGACCGCGCCCTGCGTGGTGACGTCCACCCGCAGATCGACACCGGGCAGAACCTCCGCGTAAGTGGCGGCGCTGCCGGTCACGGTGGGCGCGGGCAGCTTTGCGGGGAAGGCCAATGCGAAGCTGTGACCGTCTTTGTCGGTGAGCGTGGCCAGCGGTCCGGTGCCGCCGCCGGAGAGAGTAACCCCTGACGGCGTGGCAGTGGGCGAGTAGCCCCCGTCCGGGTTGCGGGCCAACGTGGCGTCGACTGCGGTCCAGGTGCCGTTCTTCTTTACCCGGGCTGCCTGAAGGTGGGTGGTGGCGGTGAGCTTGCCATCGGGTCCGGCCACCGTGAGCGACGTCTCGGTGGTCAGCTCGTCGACGGTGACCGGCTTGCCCGTCTTCTTGGCCTGAAGGCGGGCGGTTTGTACGGGGCCCGGGGCGGGTTCGGGAAGCTTGGGCGCCTGGGCGGCCGACCCGGGCGGGACGGCGAAGGTGCGGTCGTCGGCGACTGCGGCGCCGGGTGCGGCCAGGACGAGCCCGACGGCGCACGCGGTTGCCAGATGCCTTATCAGGTAATGCCGCTGCGGCGGCGGAGTGGGAAGGAGTTCCCCCATGGCGTCATCACTTTCACGACACGGCTGACCCCGCGCGCAGACTGTGGGATGCATCACACTCGCCGGTGTGCGGGGCGCCTTTGTCCAATTGTGGAGCGATTTCTAAGCAATCGTCAGCTGACTGATCGTCAATTCGATTGCCAATCGCAGCCGAACGCTATTGCGTTGCCCAAGAGTCTGGCAATACGGTTCCCGCCGTCATGTTGGGCGAGCTGTGGTTGCCATCTGCAAGTGGTCCCAGGCCCATTACGAATTCACGAACGTGGGGGTATGCGTGCAGCCCAGTTTGAGTTGGTTCGTCCACCGTGAACGGGGAGGGGGTCGCAGGCGACGGAACACGCTCACCGTTGCCGCACTCACCGCCGTGATGGCACTGGTGGTCCCGCTCGCAGGTGAGAACGTCGGCTTAGGCCGTGCGTACGCCGCCGACCAGAGCAAGGAGAAAATCCCCCAGCTCCCACGAGTCAGCGGCCACGATGCCGACGGCAAGGGCGAGTCGAAGGCGCTGCCGCACCCTGTCGGGGCACGGGAACTGACCGTCCACCACAGCGGGCCGGTCAACTGGCCCGCAGCTGCTACCGTCTCCGTCGACCTCACGAAGGCCGGCTCCAGCCAGGACACCCGCGCCGACAGGGCGCCCAGCACCGAGACGCGGGCCGGCGCGACCCCCGTCCTGATCGCCGCAGCCCACCCCGATCAGGTCGGTGCCAAGGCCAGGGCCGCAGCAGACGCTGAACCGGCCGCCCCGCCAGGCAGCGTCGAGGTCAAGGTCGCTGACCGGCCCCAGACCGAGAAGGCGAACGTCGACGGTCTTCTGGTCGCCCTCCAGCGCACGGACGGCGGCAAGGAAGCCGCAAGCCTGGACGTCTCACTCGACTACAGCGGGATCGCCGACGCCTTCGGCGGAGGCTGGGCCTCCCGGCTGCACCTGGTCGCGATGCCGGCTTGCGCGCTGACCACGCCCCAGCTGTCGGAGTGCCGCACCCGAAAGCCGCTGGAGTCGGTTGTCGACCCTGTGGCAAAGAGGGTCAGCGGCACCATCGCCCTGCCCGGTGACGCCAGCACGGCCGCGAAGACCGCACCCGGCGAGGTGCCCGCGACCAAGCTCGACTACGTGCTCTCCCCGGACGCGGCCAGCGGCGGAATGGCGGTCGCGGCAGTCTCCGACACGGGCAGCTCCCAGGGGTCCTACACGGCGACCGACCTGTCCGCGTCCGGCTCGTGGTCACAGAGCTCCTCCGGCGCATTCACCTACGGCTACCCGGTCACCACTCCGCCATCATTGGCCGGGGCCGGCCCGGAAGTGACGCTGTCGTACAACTCGCAGTCGGTGGACGGCGAGACCTCCGCCCGTAACTCGCAGGCCTCGTGGATCGGTGACGGCTGGTCCTACAGCCCCGGCTTCCTCGAACGCTCCTACAAGTCCTGCAAGAACGCCGGCATCAAGGATTCCGGTGACGAGTGCTGGGCTGGATGGAACGCCACGCTCGCCCTCGGCTCCCACAATGGCGAACTGATCCGGGACGCAGATGGCCTGTACCACCTGCAGAGTGATGACGGCACCCGCATCGAGCGGCTGACGGGCGCGGCGAACGGCCTGTGGCAGGGCGAGTACTTCAAGGTCACCACCACGGACGGCACCGCCTACTACTTCGGTCTCAACCACGCCCCCGGCACCACCGGCGATGGCGCGACCAACAGTGCCTGGGCCGTACCGGTGTACCACCCGAACAACGGCGACCCCTGCTACAGCGCAGCCAAGGGCAAGGATTCCCAGTGCGACCAGCAGCTCGGATGGCGCTGGAACCTGGACTTCGTGGTCGACCCCCACGGCAACCTCCAGCGCTACGACTGGGCCGCCGAGGCCAACCGGTACGCCATGGGCAGCGCCAGTGGCACCGGCATCCTGGTCCCCTACTCTCGTGGCGGCCACCTCGCCCGCGTTTCCTACGGCTACCAGCTCGCTGACGCGCTCGCAGGCCGCGAGCCGTCCGCCCGGGTGAACTTCGACACCGCCGAGCGGTGCACGGTCTCCGATGCCGTTTGCAAGCCGGAGAACCTGTCGGCGGCCACGGCCTCGAACTGGCCGGATGTCCCGTTCGACCTGGCCTGCCAGGACGGCTGGACCACCAGCGGCACGGGATCCAACGTTTGCCGTCTCGCCTCGCCGACCTTCTGGTCCACCAAGCGCCTCAGCACCATCCGCACCGAGCTGCGCACGCAGAGCGGCTGGCAGAACGTCGACCGGTACGACCTCACGCACCTGTTCTCCGCTGCCGGGGGTACCTACGATCCGGTGACCGGAAAGACTCCGGACAAGCAGAACGTCGGCTCGTTGCAGTCGGTGATGTGGCTGTCCCAGATCCGGCACACCGCTCAGGACACCTCGGCTGGCGGCAGCGGCCAGATCGCCCTGGACCCGGTCACCTTCGCCGGTATCGAGGTGGACAACCGCGTTGACAGCTCGGACGTGTCCTCGCTGCCGCTGTACCGGCCTCGCATCATCGGGATCAACACCGAGTCGGGCACCTCGATCGCCGTCACCTACCGCGACCCGGAGTGCTCCCGGACCAAGGGCACCATGCCCGCCTCGGCCGACGGCAACACGATGGCCTGTTACCCGGTGTACTGGACCACCCCGGGCGGGGCTGCGCCGGTCGCCGACTGGTTCCACAAGACGCTGGTCGCCAAGGTCACCGTCTCGGACACCACCAAGGCGAACTCCCCGGCTCGGACGACCGCCTACACCTACGGTGGTGGCGCGGCATGGCACCGGGACGACTCCGACCTGACCGACGACCGGTACCGCACCTGGAACGACTTCCGCGGCTATCGCACCGTCACCACCACGGACGGCGCCAGTCCGGACCTGGTCAGCCAGACCACCGTCTCCTATCTGCAGGGCATGAACGATGACTACAAGGCGGACCGCTCCCGCCGGGTCGTCAAGCTGAAGAACTCCCTCGGCGAGGAAACCGTCGACAGCCCCTGGTTGGCCGGCACGGCGCAGGAATCCGTCACCTACACACAGGCTGGCGGCACCGCCATCGCCAAGCAGTTCACCGACACGCCTGTCAGCACCGTCATCACCAGCCGGGACAGGACGGCGTGGAGTTCGAAGGACGGAGGGTTGCTGTCGGCGCTCCCAAGGCTTGAGGCCCGCCGGGTGCAGTCGATCGGCTCGCGTTCCAGCTCGCTGCTGTCCGATCA
Organism: Kitasatospora sp. NPDC058492; assembly: GCF_042720685.1. Lineage (NCBI taxonomy): Bacteria > Bacillati > Actinomycetota > Actinomycetes > Kitasatosporales > Streptomycetaceae > Kitasatospora > Kitasatospora sp. NPDC058492. Next base: position 131,862 of record NZ_JBHXMU010000014.1, on the reverse strand, counting down.
AGCGACGTGGCGCACCGCCCGCACCAGCACCACGTACGACAGCTTCGGACGGCCCGTCAAGGTCGAGTCACAGCCGGATGTGACCACCACGGCCGACCAGAGCTGCACCACCACGAGCTATGCGACGCCCCCAGCGGCCAACCCGATGATGCTCGCCTATCCGAGCGGGGTCCTGACCCTCGCCGGCCCCTGCGGGACCAAGCCGTCCTCCTCCACAACCGTCAGCGACCGCAGGCTCATCTACGACGGCAACACTGATCTGAACAACCCCGGGCCGCCGGGCGTTCTTGGGCAGAACGGTTCGACCGCCGGCTTCGTCACCGCCACTCAGTCCGTCAAGGCCTACGACGCTCAGGGCAACGCCGCCTACCAGACCCTGGCCGCACAGGAATTCGACGCCTACGGTCGCGCTGTCCGCAGCATCGACGGCGCGGGTGCGGTCAACCGCACCGCCTATACCCCGGCGACAGGCCTCCTCCCGACCGAAGTCACCACCACCAACCCTCTGGGCTGGACCGCGAAGAGCGTCGTATCCCCGGCCCGCGGCCTGGTGACCCGCGCCGTGGACGCCAACGGCCGGGTCACGGACTCGGTCTACGACACACTCGGCCGCCGCACCGCCATCTGGCTCCCCGGCAACAGCAAGGACGCCGACAAGAAAGCGGACCGCACCTTCAGCTACGAGATGCACGGCGTCGACCCGGCCCCGTCCACACGCGCCAACCCCCCGAGCGTCACGACGAACACACAGCTGGAGAACGGTACCTACACCACATCGGCCACCATCTACGACGGCTTCCTGCAACCCCGTCAGACTCAGTCCACCCCGGCCAACGGAACCCAAGGTCGCCTCCTGGCCCACACGCGCTACGACAGCCACGGCCAGGTGACCAAGGCCACCGCGGCCTGGTACGACCCCCTCACCGCACCCGGCACCACGCTGTTCGAGGAGGCTGACAACACCGTCCCCTCCCAGACCCGCTACCTGTACGACGGCACCGGCCGGAAAGTCGCCAGCAAGCTCTACGCCAAGGGCACCGAGCTGTGGCAGACCACCACCACCTACCCGGGCGCCGACCGGACGGATTCCACCCCGCCCAGCGGCGGCACCCCGAGTACCGTCTACACCGACGCCCTTGGCCGGACGACCGCCTCCGTCCTTCACGGCGGCAGCACCGGCGACGCCACCACCCGCTACACCTTCGACCAGCGCGGCAAGCTCGCCACCATCTCGGACAACGTCGGCAACACTTGGACCTACGCCTACGATCTCCAGGGCCGACGTACGTCCCAGACCGATCCCGATGCCGGCACCTCAACGACCGCTTACGACGACCTCGGTCACGTCACCAGCACGACCGACGGCCGCGGCAAGCAACTCTCCCTCGCCTACGACCTGCTCGGCCGCGTCATCGGTCGCTATGAGGGCACCGACACGGGTGACCAGTCCAAACTGCTCGCCTCCACCACCTACGACACCCTCGCCAAGGGCTTCCCGACCTCCACCACCCGCTACGCCGGTGGCGCCACGGGCAGTACATACGTACAGAAGATCAACGGCTACACCACGCGCTACCAGCCCACCTCCATGACGACTTCCATCCCCGCCGCCGAAGGCAAGCTCGCCGGCGACTACACCCAGACCGCCCGCTACACAGACAACATCGGTCTCCTCGGTGGATTCAGCTACAACGCGGACGGCGGCTTGCCCGCCGAGACTCTCGGCTACACCCTCGACCTCCAGGGCGAGGTCGTCCAGAGCGGCACCGAAACCGCTGCGCTCCTCGACATGGCCAACTACAACGCACTCGGCCAACTGCTGCTCTCCCAGTACGGCGACCGCGGCGGCCTGCTGCGCACGGCCCGGACGTACGACGACACCACCAGCCGGCTCACCACAAGCAGCGTCAAGCTCCAGCAGGCCGACGCCAACCCGATCTCGTTCACCAGCTACGGCTACGACCAGGTCGGAAACCGCACCAGCACCTCCGAGCTGCAGTCCTCCGGTGGCACGGACCAGGTGTCCGATACCCAGTGCTTCCGCTACGACGGTCTGAACCGTCTCGTGGAAGCGTGGAGCGATACCGGGAGCGTCTCCTCCCCGGGCGCCGGGCAGGTCTCGCACTGCAACAACAGCACCGTCGGGCTCAACTCGCTGGGCGGTCCGGCACCGTACTGGCAGAGCTTCCAGTACAACATGCTCGGCGACCGCACCCAGCAGGTCCGCCGCGATGTCACCGGTGACACCGCCCGCGACGTCACCCAGACCAGCGTCTACCCGGGCGACGGTCGTACCCCGGCTGCCAAGCCGAACACCGTCACCACTGTCACCACCAGCACTGGCACCCCCACCAGCAGCCTGACCTCGGCCATGGCGGGAACCGGAGGCGCACGGCTCTGCCTGGACGTCACCAGCGCGCGCACCGCCGACGGCACCCCCGTCGAGACGTGGACCTGCAACAGCACGGGCGCCCAGAAATGGACCCGCCCCGGTGACGGCACCCTACGGGCACTCGGAAAGTGTGCCCGCCCGGCCGGCGGCAGCGCCGGAGCGGGCACCGGTATCGAGCTGGCCACGTGCGACGGCAGCGACAGCCAGAAGTGGCAGGACGGCGCCAACGGAGCCCTCGTCCACACCGCGTCCACCCTGTGCCTGGACCTCCCCGGCTGGAACCAGAACCCCGGTACCCCGGTCGGCCTGTGGTATTGCACCGGCAGCGCCAACCAGCAGTGGCCCGCCACGGCCAACGCTCCTACCGGTCCCAGCTACACGAGCACCCTGACCCCGCAGTACGACACGGAAGGCAGCACCACCTCCCGAACCACGACCAGTACCACCACCTTGCCCTCCGCCGTTCCGACCGGCACTACGCCGCTCTGCCTCGACGCCGCAGGCGCCCACAACGCCAACGGCACAGCCGTCCAGACCTGGACCTGCAATGGCACCGAAGCGCAGAACTGGGCCATCGGCACCGACGGCACCGTGCGCGTCCTCGGCACCTGCGCCCGCCCGACCGGAGGTAATGCCGGCTCCAGCGCACAGATCGAGCTATGGACCTGCGACACCAACGATGCCAGCCAGCAGTGGCGCACCCGCACCGACGGCGCCCTGGTCAACAAGGCGTCCGGCCTGTGCCTCGACATCCCCGGGACCAGTAGTACCGCAGGCACCCGCGTCGCTCTATGGACCTGCAACCAAGGCCCCAACCAAAAATGGGGACCTGGCGGCACCCAGCCCACCGCTGGCACCACCCAGGCCTTCACCTATAACGCCGAAGGCCGCACCGAAACCGTCACCACGTCCAACGGCGACAGCACCTCCCGGTACCTGTACGACGCCAGGGGCAACCTGCTCATCCAGCGTGGCTCCGACGGCACCGTCCTCTATCTGTTCGGTGGCGCCGAACAACTCACCCTCTCAGTCGACGGCGCCGCCGTCACCGGCAAGCGCTACTACCAACAGCCCGACGGAACCAGCATCGTCCGTTCCAGCGCCGGAGGCCTCACCTACGAGCTGACCAACCCCCAGAACACCTCCACCCTCCAGATCGACGCAGCCAGCAAAGCCATCACCCGGCGAGCCTTCGATCCCTACGGAAGCCCCCGCGGAACCGTCCCCGCATCGTGGGCGGACAATCACGGCTACCTCGGTAAACCCGTGGACACGAACAGCGGCCTCAACCTGCTCGGCGCCCGCAACTATGACCCCACGCTCGGCCGCTTCCTCACGGCGGACCCGCTCCTGGAACCTGGCAACCCCAGCCAGATGGGCGGGTACACCTACGCCAACGACAATCCGATCACCCTCAGCGACCCCAGCGGCCTGTGGCCAGGGTGGCTCAAGGCCACGGGAAAGTTTGTTGCAGGCGCAGTGGACAGCGCGGCCGGCTGGCTCGCGAAGTACAGCCCGTACACGGCGGGAAACAACATCCTGGCCGGGATCAACGGAGAGGTCGCCAAGCAAACCGGTGGCTATTCGGTGTTCCCCGGCATCACTCCCATTCAGCCCTCCGAGCACCCGGTGGCGGACGCCTTCGGCATCCCCCACGACGACAAGGCGTACGTCGCTGGCGAGGTGACCGAGACCGTCGTTGAAATCGCGGCTGACGGCTACGGGCTCGTCAAGTTGGGCGTGAAGGGATTGAGGTATGCGCTAGAGGCCGTTGAGGACGCCGGAGGCATCAGGAACGCATTCGCGAAGCTCGGGTCCAAGAGCACTCCCAAGAGCTCCTCCTCGAGCCCGGTTCCCGCACCGGAAGAACCCAACCGTCTCAAGACCAGGCCGTCCGACTCTAAGGCGCCAGTCACCCCGAAGCCCAGCCCGACCTCGCCAGAGCAGCCTGTCGGGACAACGTGTAGCTTCACACCTGACACTCGGGTTCTCATGGCCGACGGTTCGGCCAAGCCGATCAGCGACATCAGGGTCGGCGACGTCGTCGAATCTGCGGATCAAGGTACGGCCACAGACCAGGGAGGCCGCACCGTCAGCGCCCAACTGGTGCATGACGACGAGGATCTGATCGACCTCGATGTCACGACCGATGGTGCCGCAAGCACGATCAAGACGACCGCCAACCATCCGTTCTGGGACGACACCGATCACGCCTGGGTGCCAGCCGGCAAGTTGACCCCCGGCCACGCACTCAAGGCCGACACCGGCGAACGCGTCGTCGTCACCACCGTCCGCGCCATCGAAGGCCGCGCACGGATGTACAACCTGACCGTCTCGCAGCTGCACACGTACTATGTGCTCGCAGGCAGCACCCCGATCTTGGTGCACAATGAGTGCGAGCTCACAAATAATGCGAGCCCGGCGAAGCAGGCCCTTGAGCGGAAGGCAGCAGCACAGCGAGGTGTCGTTCCCACTGTGCTTGGTGATGGAACCGGACTGAGCGGCCTGCAGGCTGCGTTGGGCGGGGAAACCGACTTTAAGTGGGCCGTTGTCAGGGGTTCTGCTGGTGAAGAGCTAAGGGTAATGTCCGCTCATGCTGGAGGAGAATCAGGCGGATGGCCTCGGATTGAAATGGCTCACACAGTACTTGCGCAGCCTGGCGAGTCGGTCCTATCGGCGGGATCCGGACAGCTTGATGAGTTGTTCGGCACCTCTATAACCAACTGGAGTGGTCACTTCACTCCTGAAGATTCGGTGCTACCGATAGGCGAAGCAGCATTTGGGCGAGCTGGCATCGATGTGTTCGCAACGCCGTTCAGCTTGCTTGGAGGTGGGTAATGGCTCTTCCGTCGCCTGAGGACGTGTTCCTCATTGACAGCCCTAGCGGGTTCGCTGCGCTGCTGGCCAGGGACGATCTTTCTGAGGCGTCCGCTGGCTGGTGGACAGCGGCGATCTCTGCGTGCAGTTCGTGCCTGACGCTCTCTGTGGCAGACGATGCTGGCCCGCAGCCTATTGAGTGGGCGCGAGCCTTGGTGTCCATCCTGGATGCTGCGGCCGATTCTGGATTGATCAGGAGAGTGGAACTTCTAGCGCGTCGAGTCCAAGTCCAGGTATCTGCATGGCTTGATGGCAGTGATGATTTTGGCGACGCGAATTACATTTGCGCTAGGGTCTTTGATGAGCTAGTCGACTCTGGCGAAAACGTTCAATCTGTGGCGAATGAGGTTCGAGAGTTTTCCGAAGGGAATCCTGGGTCTAAACTTCGGATCACTGATCTTGCTGTGCTGAGGAAGATCATGCGGACGTTGGAAAGTATCCGTGATTCAATTTCAGAAGGTGAAATTCGCTCCGAGCTGAATCTTTGGGTCGGGGCGTTTAATCCGCAGTAGTCGTCTGTATTATCTCAGCCCTTGGGGTCGCAGTGCTTGAATGCGACTCCAAGGGCTGTAGGTATGAAGCTGACGGCTGCTTCGACGGCTACGATATTTGGTTGGTGCTGGCCGAGGCGGTTCCGCAGTCTCGTTGGTCCTCGTCCAGCTGGGCCCGTCGCAGTAGTGCCCAGCAGTGTGATAAACGACTGCACCCGAATGCAATTTATGGGATTCCACGGCTCGGTGATCTGCCCGGCAATGGCGCAGACCGGCCACATCGCCCGACGGATTCTCCAGGGCACACACCGTTGTTTGATGTCACCCGTAGAGCCTTCCAAGGGCACGGGTGGGAATTCGCGGACGATGTCTGGAGCTACTATTCTGGGCCTACCAGGCCGCTGAACTAGCGAACTCTGGTGGGGGCAGTCTCGTGGAGGCTGCCCCCATTGGGCTTGAAAACCCCGTAGGACTACCTATCTCCATGTGGCGGTGACAATGGAACTTCCGGCATGCCCCAGCCCTGACGTACTCCTTGCGCGCCTCGCTCATATTCAGGGGGTCGGTCCCGTAGGTGACATCGAACGCACCAACGGCGGGCCGTCAGCAATTCATGCTGGAGAACCCTCTCGCGAGGAATTTCTCAGTCGGCTGGCGGGGCAGGTCGGTATGCAGAGACATGACCTCTTCCTCGTTGCGGATCTGGCTCTTCCGGACGATGCATTACACTTCGACGAGGCGGCCAGTCGTGCGCTCCCCAAACTGGTGCAGCGCGTACTCACCTTGCCCGCTTCCAGCCGCCGGCGATTGCGGGACTACGCCCGATCTCTGGCCGATGTGCCGCATATTGCCCCTCCCAGGAAGATGCGCTCATTTGAGCAGTACCCTCCGGGTTTCGGATCGATTTTTGTGCGAATGCTCGCCCTCCGAAATCTGGGATGGTCTTCGGCGGCCAAGGTGATGTATTTGATGTCTGATGTTTACCTATCGGCTGCAACCATTGGGGCAATAGGGCGTGGCGTCAAGGAACTTGACCCTGATCTTCTCGATGGGTTCGCGGCCGTTCTCGGCGTTCCAGTCGCTGTTCTGGCTTCTTTGGCGGGCACGCCGCAAATTTCGGCAAGCCGCAGGCATCCTGAGGAAGTTATCGACACTGCTGCGCTGCTTTGGGATGTGCGGCACCTGAGTGCGGAGCAGGTGCGGCAAGTCTCACATCTGGCGGATTGACCCTGGATGGTCATCGCTGTCGGCGCCGCGATTGTCCCAATTGAGACTGGTTGGGAAATTGGCGACCTATAATCATTGCTCTCATTAGACTTATTCTGATGGGGTTGTCGCATCTCAAGCACCGACATGGAATTAAGGTAGCATTCGACCCTTCCTGGGAATTGTGGGCAGCTCGATGGGCTGCCCGCCTGGGGGGCATGTGGGTGACGGTCCTGGCCTTGCTGTGCCCGCTCGCTTTCGTGTGGGAGTGAGTTTCTATCCGACATTGGCGCTAATAGGCCTGGAAGCCCTGCCGAGCTTATTCGGCGGGGCTTCCAGGGCTCTTGACGGCAGTAGTTGACGGCAACGTCAGAGGACGGGTGCCGCACAGAGCGGTGGGTCGTCGCCGTCGTCGGGCTCGATTACGGCCTCGGAGGTTTGGCCGAGCGTGCGGCTGAGGAGATCGATGGCGTCGCGGAGGAGCGCCTTTAAGTGCCGGGTGAAGGTGGCGGGTTCGATCGGGTGGCCGTCGGGCGGGGTGAAGACGTGACCGCTCTCCTTCCAGTTCTCGCCGGCCTTCTCCCGTTCTTGGGCCTGCTGGTCGAGGTGGTCGCGCAATGAGCGCAGGCAGGGAGCGGGCAGGGCGATACGGCGTTCGGAGCTGAGGGTCTTGGTGGGGAGGGTGGTCAGGCCGTCGGTGTTGGCGCGCTGGAGGGAGCGGCGGATGGTGGCGGCGCCGGCTTCGAGGTCTAGGCAGTTTCGTTTGGATCATCTGGTCGTTGGTCTGGGTGTGCCGTTGACTGACGTGCAGTGGGCGTGAATTGAGCCGTTGTTGCTGGACCGAACGTCGAAGCGCGGTGGCCGGTGGCGTGACCACCGTGAGGTGATCGACGCGATCGCCTTCAAGCTCCAGACCGGGTCGCAGTGGGTGCATCTGCCGGAGAAGTGCGGCAACTGGCGGGGTGTCTGCAACCTGCTGCGGACGTGGGCCGTCGACGGGGCCTGGGGACGGGTGTTCGTCGCGCTGATGGCCCGGGCCGATGTCGATGGGGACCTGGACTGGGTGGTCTCGGTGGACTCCGCGATCGTGCGTGTGCACCAGCACGTGGCCGGGGCCTGCAGAGGGGCCTCGACCGGAGAGCCGGGCTCGTGTTGTGGCCTTCGGGGTTGCCGCTTTCGCCTTCCAAAGTGGTTTCACTTTCAACTATGATGGTGTGGTGACATGCCGGCCGTGAGTGATCCGTTGATCTGCTGATCCGTCAGAGGAGTTCCCGTGAGTGATGTGACCACCGATGTGACCGCTGCCCCGGTGCGGCGGCGGGTGTTCATCGACAAGCAGAGCCCTCAGGCCTACCGGGCGTTGCGGGCGACTGCCGAGGCGGCCGGGGCGGGTGCGGCGGAGGCCGGGTTGGACCGCAGGGTGGTGGAGCTGGTCAATCTGCGGGTGTCCCAGATCAACGGGTGTGCCTACTGCCTCAATGTGCACACCAGGGCCGCTCTTCAGGCCGGCGACACCGCGCAGCGCCTGGGCACGCTGCCGGCGTGGCGCGACACCGAACTGTTCACGCCGCAGGAGCGGGCCGCGCTCGCCCTGGCGGAGGTGACCACCGATCCGTCGGACGCCGTCGCGCAGGAGGCCGCCTACGGTGTCGCCCGTGAGGTCCTGACGGACGACCAGATCTCGGCGGTCATCTGGGTGGCGATCGCCATCAACGCCTTCAACCGCGTGTCGATCCTGAGCAAGCACCCGGTGCGCCCGATCCCGGCGCAGTGACGGTGCCGCGCGGGCTCGCCTCGGTGATCAGGGCGCGGATCGCCGTGGCCACGGGGGCCGGCCGTTCCTGCATGGCGACGTGGCCGACGCCGGGCAGGGTGAGGAGGCGGGCGTCGCGGAAGGCCGCGTAGGCCCGGGGCGCCGTACGGAAGGGGACGAGGGCGTCGTCCCGTCCGTACACGAGCAGGGTGGGGGCGGTGACGCGGCGGGCCAGGTGCCAGGCCGAGGCCTCGCCCCGCCGAAGGGACGCGCGGACCACCGAGCGCACTCCCTCGGCCAGCATGTCCTGCGCGTACGGCAGTTCGGCGCGGCGTCGGCGCTCGCGTGCCTCCACCGACCGTTGCTCGGTGCCGACGAGGCCGGGGTTCGCGTAGATCAGGCGGTAGAGGTCGTCGAGTTGGCGGTCGGGGCTCTGGGTGGCCAGGAGGCGGGCGTGCAGTCGCGGCGCGCCTGGCAGGCCCAGCAGGGCCACCCGTAGGGCCGGGGCGGGCGGGAACGTCGGCAGCACGGGCGAGATGAGGGTCAAGGTGGCGACCAGGTCGGGCCGTTGGGCGGCGAGGCGCAGTGCGATCAGGCCGCCGAGCGAGTTGCCGACCAGGTGTACGCGGCGGTGCCCGTTCCGGTCGGGGTGATGGTCGGGGTGACGGCCGAGGCGACGGTCGAGGCGACGGTCGAGGTCGCGGTCGAGGTGGCGGTCGAGGTGGCCGGCCACGGCTGCGGCCTGGTGTTCGACGGTGACGTCGCCGTCGGGCGGGGGCGCCGACCTTCCGAAGCCCGGGAGGTCGAGGGCCAGGCAGTGCGCCGAGGTCCGCAGCAGGTCGATCAGGTGGGCCCAGTTGTGGGTCCAGCCGCCCAGTCCGTGCAGGAAGACGGCGGTGCCGGCGGCCGGAGCGGGGCTGCGGACGTACTCGGCGGCGAGGGGGTGGTGCATGGAGGTCCGTTTCTTCGGGGTGGGTCCGCACTCTCCTGCCGGCCTGCTCAGCGGCGCAGGGGTGGCCCGGCCGTCTCGGTGCGGGCGAGCCGGTAGTGCTCGACGAGGAGGTCGCCGACCGTCTCCCAGCTGCGCTGCGTCGCCGCGGCACGCCCCGCCCGCCCGAACGCCGCCCGCAGTTCGTCGTTGCGGGCGAGACGTTTGACGGCCTCCCGGAACCCGTCCGCCGCGCCGGGCGGGACGAGGAATCCGGTGTGGCCCGGGCGGACGAGGTCGAGCGGCCCGCCGGCCGCCGGGGCGACGACGGGCAGCCCGCTCGCCATGGCCTCCTGGAGGGTCTGGCCGAAGGTCTCGAACGGCCCCGCGTGGACGAAGGCGTCGAACGAGGCGTAGAGCCGGGCGAGTTCGTGCCCGGACCGGAGACCCAGGAAGACCGCGTCCGGCAGCACGGTCTCCAGCCGGGCGCGGCACGGGCCGTCTCCGACGACCACCAGCCGAACCCCTGGGATGCGGGACACCTCCGCCAGCCGGTCGACGTGCTTCTCCGGCGCCAGGCGTCCGACGTACCCGACCAGGACGTCGCCGGGGCGGCCGAGGCGCCGGCGCAGGGTCTCGTCACGGTGGCGGGGGTGGAACCGGGTGCAGTCGACGCCGCGCGGCCACAGGTGGACCCGGGGGATGCCGTGCGCCAGCAGGGCGCGCAGCGAAGCCTGCGACGGTGCCAGCGTCCGGGCTGCCAAGGAGTGCACCCGTCGCAGCCGCCACCAGGCCAGCCGGGGTCCGGCCGCGCCCAGCGCCGGCAGGTACGTCCTGGCGTAGGCGGCCAGATCGGTCTGGTAGACCGCCACGGACGGGACCCCTGCCCGGTCGGCCGCCGCGGCGCCGACCGCCCCGAGCGCGAACGGGCTGGCCAGGTGGACCACGTGCGGGCGGTGCCGCTCGATGGCGTCGGCCACCCCGCGCCCCGGGAGCGCGACCCGCACCTCCGGGTAGCCGGGCAGTGGCACCGACGGGACGCGGACCACCTCGTAGCCGTACGCCTGCTCGCGGTGCAGGTCGCGGTGCAGGTCGCCTGCGTGCCGTCGCGCGGCCCGCGCGGCTGGTGCCCGCACGGCGGGTGCCACCACCACCGGGGTGTGGCCCCGGGCGAGGAGGTGTTCGGCGGTCCGGAGGACGCTGTGGGCGACACCGTTGAGCTGCGGGGCGAAGGACTCGGTGACGATCAGGACGCGGAGCCGTTCGCCGCCGGGGGCCGGGCCGTCCGCGGTGCGCGCCGCCGGCCCGGACAGGACTCCGCTCACCGTGCCGCCGCCTCCGCTTCGGGCGCGGCCTGCGGCTCCGGGGCGGTTGGCCGGGTCGGCTCCGGGTCGGTCGGTCGGGTCGGCCCCGGGGCGGTCGGCCGGGCCAGCCCCGGGTCGGTCGGTCGGGTCGGCGGGGCCGACTGCGCCGGGTCGGCGGGGAGGGAGCGGCCGATGGCCCGCAGGTCCCGCAGGATCTCCCGGAAGCAGGCGATCAGGCCCGCCTCGCTGTACGGCACGCCGACCTGGGCACAGTAGTCGCGCACGATGCGCGAGGCGGGGCGCAGCGCCGCGACCGGCATGGCCGGGAAGAGATGGTGCTCGATCTGGTAGCCGAGCCCGCCGAAGAGGAAGTGAACGAACCGGCCGGCCCGCAGGTTGCGCGACGGCAGCACCTGCCGGCGGAGGAAGTCGGCACGCTCCGCGTCCGGGCCGGTCATCGGCATGCCCTTGTGGTTGGGCGCGAAGATGCACCCCAGGTACACGCCGAGGACCGCCCCGAACAGCACGGCGAAGGCCAGCGCCTGGAGCGGCGCGAGGACGACGGCCAGCAGGGCTGCGGCCAGGGCGTAGTGCAGCGCGGCGAGCGTACGCTCCAGGGCGGGGTACCGGACGGTGCCGCGGGTCAGGGTCAGGCAGGTGGCGACGAGCAGCCCGAGTGCCTGGAGGGACAGCAGCGGGAAGAACAGCTCCGCCTGGTACCTGGCCGCGATCCGCCTCAATCCCCTTGTACGGCCTGCCTGTTCGGTGGTCCGGGTGAAGAGGAGGGAGTCCGCGGCCGGGTCGTGGCCCTCGCGGTTCGGGTGTGCGTGGTGCCGGTTGTGGTCGCTCACCCACCACCCGTAGCTCATGCCGACCACCAGGTTGCCCAGCACGATGCCCGCCAGGTCGGTCGCCCGCCGGCCGGCGAACACCGCGTGGTGGGCGACGTCGTGCCCGAGCAGCGCCAACTGGCCGATCACAAAAGCGAACAGGGGCGCGAGGCACAGCTGCCACCAGCTCGCGCCGAGCACGACGAACCAGGCCAGGAGCAGTGCCAGGGCGGCGAACAGCGCGGCGCTCCGGCCCGCGTAGTACAGGGGACGCCGGCGCAGCAGACCGGCGTCGGAGACGCGCCGGTGCAGTTCGGCGAAGTCGCCGCGCCGGGTGGTCCCGGTGGGCGGGGTGTCCTGAACGGTCATGCCACCATTTCGGTCTCGGGTCGCTCCGGTCGCTCCGGCCGGCCGTGGCAGCCGCACCGCGAGGCCCCGGGCAGGGTGGCGTCAGCCTTCCGCATCCGGACCGCCGTTGTCGCGGCGCTGCGCCGTGTCGCGGCCGGAGGCGGCCCGATCGGGTGGCGGCGGGCCCGGCTGCTCCGCTGTGCGTCCGATCGCCGATCGCCCGTTCGGTTTTCGCACGGTTCGGTGTGGTTGAGCAGAGCCGGGGGAGGGCGCCCCGGCGAGGAGGATGCGCGCTTGCCCCGGAACGATCATTTCGGGGAGGCGGCCTGCACCGATCAGTCGAATGGGTGATCGGTGCCTGTGGAATCTCCGGGGCCCCCGATCACTCCTGGCGACCTCATGTGTTGCGGACCGTGACCGGGTGGGTGAGGGTCGCGCTGGGGAATCCGTACGGCGCCGACGGCTTGCGGCCGCCGCTGACCTGTCAGGAGCAACGGATGTCGCACGTCTCCCGGCGCCGCGCCATGTGCGCGCTGCCGCTCGCCTGTCTCGCCCTCGCAGAAGTCCAGGCCGTCGCGAAACCGGCGGCCTCGGCCCTCGCGGGGCCGGCGGTGCCGGCCGCAGCGGCCCAGCCCCGTTACGGCCAGACGCCCGGTTCGTACTCCTACTGGACAATCGCCGGCGACACCGTCCTCACCGAGGTCACCTTCCGCAACACGGTGGTGACCACCCCCGGCGACGGCGACGTCTTCTGGTCGAGCCAGTTCAACTTCGACGGGAACCTCTCCTACATCGGCTTCCAGGACAAGCAGCAGAACGACGGCCTGTTCAACTGGTCCACCTGGGCCGACACCGAGCTCCAGTTCGCCGACGGCACCCAGGGCTCGCACTGCTGGAACAGCACCGGCGAGGGCCAGCACCTCCAGTGCGCCAACAGCACCGTCAACCAGGGCCGCCCGGTCACCGGCCACACGTACGCCTTCCAGGTCCGGATCGACCCCGCCACCCACTGGGTGACGGCCACCGTCACCGACGAGACCGCCGGCACCTCCTTCGTCCTCGGCTCGGTCCTGCTCCCCAAGTCGCAGCAGATCAAGCACGACTGGAACAGCTGGGTGGAGTACTTCGACTGGAACAGGCCCGCCTACGCCTGCAACGACAACGCGTACTCCGAGAACCGCTGGGGCCCGATGACCGGCAACGGCGGCACCCTCACCGCCACCAACACCGGTACCTCGACCAGCGGCGCCTGCGACGACATGATCCGCCAGCGGAAGCAGCCCGACGGCACCCTGCTCACCGAACTCGGCCTCGGCCAGTCCGCCCGCTGGCCGCTCCGGTTCGCCAACGGCGCCTGCCTCGACCGCGGCGGCGCCAACGGCGCCATCAGCTACCGCTGCGCCACCACGCCCAACGCCAACCAGCTCTTCGTCTTCGCCCGCGACGGCAGCCTGCACACCGCCCAGGGCAACGAGTGCCTGGCCGCACCCGCGGCCGTCGGCGGCCAGGTGGTGCGCGCCGCCTGCGACGGCTCCGCGGCCCAGCGGTGGAGCTACGACGGTGCCCGCCAGGCCGTGGTCAACCCCGCCGGCTGGGCGCTCACCTCCAGCACCGCGGGGCGCAACAGCGACCCGGTGACCGCGCGGCCCGCCGACGGCAGCCCCGAGCAGACCCTCAGGGCGGTCGTGCGGACGGATGCCTAGCTGTTCTGTCCCGTGAGGTCGGGGGTTACGCGCAGGTGGCGGCTCACGTCGCCGACCAGGGTGAGGCGGACCCGGCGCTCCGCGAACTGCCAACGGCCGCCCCGGAGTTCGAAGCGGTCGTGGTAGCGGCCGGCGGCGATGGGCTGCAAGGGGAAGTCGGCCCGGCCGACTTCCCACTCCGGTGCACCGGCCCGGTTCGGTGCCGTCCGGTGCGGTGGAGTCCCGTCCGGCGCGGTGTGAGGCGCGGCTCGGCCCGAACTACGTCGGATGACGGACGCGGGCGCCCGGAGTCGCCACTAACCTGCCATGACGCAACGTCATGTACCAGGCGGCGATGGGAGAACCGATGAGTGAGCAGGAAAACCGCAAGAACATCGTCCTCGTCCACGGCGGGTTCGTGGACGGCTCCGGATGGCAGGGGGTGTATCAGCGGCTGACCGGGGCCGGGTTCCGGGTGAGCATCGTGCAGAACCCGACGCTGTCGCTGGAGGGCGACGTCGCCGCCGTCCACCACGTCCTCGACGGCCTCGACGGATCGGCCGTCCTGGTCGGCCACTCCTACGGCGGCGCCGTGATCACGGAGGCGGGCAACCACCCGAAGGTGACGGGCCTCGTCTACATCGCCGCGTTCGCCCCCGACAAGAGCGAGTCGGTGGGCAGCCTGATCGCCGACCCGGCGCCCGGCGCCCCGGTGCCGCCGATCCTGCCGCCCAGGGACGGCTTCCTCTTCCTCGACCGGGACGAGTTCGCCGCCTCGTTCGCCGCCGACGTCCCCGCCGAACTGGCCGCCTTCATGGCCGACTCCCAGGTCCCCTGGGGCGTCGACGCCCTCAACGGCGCCGTCTCCCAGCCCGCCTGGCGCACCAAGCCGAGCTGGTACCTGGTGGCGGCCGACGACCGGATGATCCCGCCGCCCGCCCAGCACGCCATGGCCGAACGGGCCGGCGCCCGCACCTCCGCGGTGTCCGGCAGCCACGCCGTCTACGTCTCCCGCCCGGACGCGGTGGCCGACTTCATCCGGCAGGCCGCCGACAGCTGACGGCGCGGCCGCCCGATCCGGACCACCCGACGCGCGGGCGGCGAACGGGCCGTCGGCCGCCCGCGCCCGTCCCTGGTTCCGGCCGAGGCCCAGGCCGAGGCCGAGACCGAGGCCGCTGCCGTTACGGTCGCCGCCGTGGGCGGATCCGGATAATCGCTGGTCAGGTCGTCTGCGGCGGGCTAGCCTCGCTGCTCGTGACTGACTGGTACAAGATCTACTCCGACGCATGTGCGGTGCCCCCGGGCGGCGATCTGGACGAGCTCACCGCAGAACTGGCGGAGTGCCTGCGGGATCCGGACCCGGAGGTGCGCGACGGCTACCCGTACGTCGTGTTGCGGACCTGGATCGAGCGCGACGTCATCGACGGCGACCGCCGGGTCCGCCTGGGCGATGACATGGCGGCCCGCTTCGCCGCCGGTTCGCCGATTCAGGCCCGCACGTTCGCGCCGCTGGTCCTGGACATGATCGTCAGCCGCGGCGACCTCCGCCAGGAATGGCTGGACGCGTTCACCCGCTGGTACCCCGCAGAGAGCGACCTGCGCGGACACGACGCGCAGCTGGGCTGGCTGCACGCCGTGGCGCACGGCGCCGACTTGCTCGGTGCCCTCGGCCGCCACCGCGATGTCGAGCCGGTCGAGATGCTGGACCTCGCGACCGCGCGGCTCCTCGCGCCCACCGACTACCTGTACGCCGAACGGGAGGACGACCGGCTCGCCCGCGCGATCGCGCTGACTCTCACCAACCCGAAGCTCACCGCGGACCAGTCCGTCGCCTGGCTCGACGACATCGGCGCCGACTTCCGGGCCGTGGCCCGGGGCACCACCCCGACATACGTGTCCAACGCGCTGCGCACCCTGCGGATGCTCTACCTCCTCACCGACCTCGGCGTCCCGCCGCAGCCGGGGCAGCCGCCTCGGCAGGTCCCGCATCGCGACGCGGTCAAGCGGCGACTCGTCGAAGTACTGGCGGACGACGCGAAGTCCATCGGCTGACAGCCCGACGCCCCATGCCCCACGTGGCGAGCCGTCCGGGCCTCCTCGCCGTCGCCCGCGGTGCCCTCGTCCCGCTACCGGATCGTCTTCTCGACGATCGCGTGGTCGGGGAAGAGGCCGCTGCGGGCTCCGTTCCAGTTGATGTCGATGCTGAACTCGTTGACGGTGGCGTTGATCGCGGGGGTGTCCGTCGACGGCGCCAGGGCGCCGACGGGCTGGTGCCACCCGTCCCAGGTGTCACCGCCGGTGGAGGAGGTGTTGATCCAGACGTAGCCGTCGGCCCCGATGCAGGCGAGCATCTGTCGGCGCTGGTTGGCGTACTGGGGGTCGCCCGGGGCGACGGTGTAGTCCTGGTACCCCATCCGCGCGGCCGACACCCCGGAGATGCACACGGCCCCGCCCGGCACCTGGCTCGCGGCTCCGGTCGCCCCGGTGGCGGGGTTGCGCCAGATCTGCCAGACGTGGTTGTCGGTCCCGACCAGGTAGATGTGCTCCATCTCGCCGCCCGCCGCCTCGTTCCAGGCCATGATCGGGCTCGGTCGCCGGGTGCCCGTCGTGCCGCTTCCCTGCGGCCCCACGTGCCACTGGCTGTTGGGGAAGCTGATCGCGGTCTGCGAGCGGGTGCCGTCCGGGCGGGTGTGCACGCTGGTGATCCGGTAGAGGCCGTTGACGTCCGCCCAGTCGAAGAGCACCGTGCTGCCCAGGCTCTCCAAGGAGATGCCGCCCCAGGCGGCGGCGTCGCCCTCGATGCGGTGCCACGGTTCCCACTGGTTCGCGGACGGGTTCTGCACGGCGGTCCAGTAGATCTGGTTGTCCACCCCTTGGTGGGCGACCATGACACGGTCCTGCCACTGCACGATGGCGGGGGAGTAGTAGCTCTGGGCCTGGAAGCCGCCCAGCGGCTGCCAGGCACCGTTGTTGAACCGGAACCAGATTCCGTTGTCGAGGCCCCTGGTGACGTCGTAGGTGTTGCCGTT
Organism: Kitasatospora sp. NPDC058492; assembly: GCF_042720685.1. Taxonomy (NCBI): domain Bacteria; kingdom Bacillati; phylum Actinomycetota; class Actinomycetes; order Kitasatosporales; family Streptomycetaceae; genus Kitasatospora; species Kitasatospora sp. NPDC058492. The sequence goes on along the minus strand of NZ_JBHXMU010000014.1, from coordinate 115,022 downwards.
GACCGTCACCGTCTTCATGTAGGACAGGCTGCTGACCCCGACGCCCCGCCAGTCCAGTTCCACCGCCCCGGCGGGGGCCGGGGCGGCCAGGAGCAGGACGCCTCCGGTCAGCGTGGCCGCGATCACGTTCCTGACCCGGCCCGACCCGATCCCGATCCGGCGCAACGCCGTCGTCCGTCGCAGCTGGTGCGCAGTTGTCCGGTGCACTTCGGGCTTCCTTTCGCTGAGGATCCCTCGGCCCCCTCCCCAGGCGAACGTGCCGGGGTGGCCACCGGGGATTCCGCGGACTCGACCTTCTGGCCGTGCAGGAACCGTAGTTGCCGTGCGGTTCCGCAGTGTGCTCTGCGCGCACTCGTCGTTGACGGTCAACGCCGCAGTGGCCGAACCGGCCGCCGACGCGGCGGCTCACCCTGAGTTCGGCGAAGCGGTCGAGGGCGATCGGGCGGGGCTGATCGGCGGGCGGTGGACCGTCGGCAGGCTGTCGGCGGGCTGTTGGCGGGCTGTCGGCAGGCCGTCGGCGGGCTGCTGGCACTGGAGTTGGGGCTGCCGGAAAATTTTTCTTCCGGGACCGATGAGTTCGGGCGGTGGTGGCGGTCATACCTGGGAAAGCAACGACAGCCGACCGGGGAGACCTGAGATGTCCAGCACCGCTACCGCCACTACCACTTCCACCAGCACCACCACCACGGCCGCGAGTTCCAGCAAGGCCGTGATCCGGGTGGTCTGGACGCTGCGGATCCTGCTCGCGCTCTTCTTCGCCTTGGCCAGCGCGCTGCCCAAGCTGCTCGCGATCCCCGCCGCCACGACCGTCTTCGACGCCATGGGTGTGGGCCACTGGTTCATGTACCTGACCGGGCTGGTGGAGCTGGCCGGAGCGGTCGGCCTGCTGGTCCGCCGGCTGGCCGGGCCGGCAGCCACGGCGCTGATCGTCTTCCTGGTGTTCGCGTTCGTCACCCAGCTCACCGCGATGCACGGTGAGAACGCCGGGACCCCGTTCATCTTCATGGTGCCGCTGGCCGTCATCGCCTGGAACCGGCGCGCCGAGACCGCCGAGCTGCTCGGCCGCCGGCGCTGACCGGGTGCTTGCGGGGTCTTGGCCGCACTTTGTGCCGGCCGTCGGCGGGAGGATTTGAATATGATCCGGCCGCTGGCGTCAACGCGCCTGGTGTGTCAGGTAGTTGTGGTACGTTCCGTGGCCTAACCACAAATAGGTGACCCCGGCAGCGCGCCAACGCTCCGGGGTCCGGCAACAGGAGCGATCCTCCCGATGCGTGTCCATCGTAGCGCCCACGTGCGCGATTTCACCGTGCTGCCCAACACCATGCTGCAGTACCGGCGGCTGTCCTACACCGCTCGCGGTCTGCTCGCGGACCTCCTCTCCCGCCCGGACGGCTGGCGCGAGGACGGCCGGCACATGGCCGACACCAGCCCCCAGGGGCGCAGCGCCATCCGCAAGGCGCTCAAGGAACTGACCGAGGCGGGCTTCTACCGGGTCGAGAAGATCCGCATGCCCGACGGCACGATCATCACCGAGACCCACGTCTACGACACCCCGCAGCTCACGGCGCTCACGGTGCTCGCCACGCCGGGTGCCACCCGTCCGGCGCCCGGTGAGGCGACCACCGGCGGCGCTGACGCCCTGGTAAAGAACCCGGCGAAAGAACCCTCCCTCCCCTCCCGGCAGTCCGGAGAGCCCGTCACCACCCCGGGGACGGAAGGGCGGGAGGGGGACTCCGAAGACGACGCGCCGGACGAACAGCTCCGCGAGGCGGTCGCCACCCTGTTCCGGGTCATCCGTCCCGAACCGCGCCTGCGCCTGGGCGAGGCCGAAGCACGTGAACTCGCACCCCTGGTCGCCCAATGGCTCGAACGCGGCAGTACAGTCGCCGACCTCGCCCAAGCCCTGCTGCCGGGCCTGCCCGCCCCGGTGCACTCGGCGGTCGCGGTGCTCCGCTACCGCCTGGAGCGCAAGATGCCGCCCGACCGGGCCGCTGTACGGCCCGCAGCGGCCTGCTACGCCGAGTGCGCCCAGTGCCACGACCCTGTCCCTCAACCCGGCATCTGCCGCGCGTGTGCGGGCCTCGTCAGCCGTCCTGCGGGCGACAGCCGCACGACGGGAATCGCCTCCGCATGAGCAGCGCGGGTCCGGGCCTCGCTCGCTGCCGCCAGAGCCGCCGCATGGGCACCGGCCGCCGTCGCGGCCAGGTGAAACGCCGGCCGGTTCCGGACGGGGTGGAACCGGTATTCGGGCCGTGCGGGCCGGGCACTCGTCGGGCGACTTCTGGGCTGGCATCCGGGTGAAATGGGGCGGAGTCGCCTGGCGCGAATGGAAGCCGGGTTCGACGCTGCCAGAATGCAATTTCCCTGAAGGCCACCTGCACAGGCGGTGCCGCCGGACAGCTGGAGCAGAACATGCGAATCATTCGACCACGCAACAGCCCGGAAGAAGCGGCCGGTGGAGGTGCGGCGCGTTTTCCGTGGACGCTGATGTACCACTCGGTGGCGTCAACGAGTGAGGATCCCTATCTGATTACCGTCGACCCTGCGCGCTTTCGCCGCCAGCTGCGCTGGCTGTCCGCCCGCGGGCTGCGCGGGGTGTCGGTCGGCGCCCTGATGCGCTCGCACCGGGGCGGCAGCGCGGCGGGCATGGTCGGGCTGAGTTTCGACGACGGATACCGCGACTTCGTGGAGGAGGCCATGCCCGCGCTGGCGGAGTACGGCTTCACGGCGACGGTCTACGTGGTGGCCGACCGGCTGGGCGGATACAACGACTGGGACCGGCAGGGCCCGCGCAAGCCGCTGATGACGGCGTGCCAGGTCCACGAGGCCGCCGCCGCCGGGCTGGAGATCGGCTCGCACGGGCTGACGCACCGGCGGCTGGCGGGCCTGGGCGCGCGGGAGCTGGCGGCCCAGGTCGCCGACAGCCGCCGCGTGCTGGAGGACCTCACGGGGCAGGAGGTCGAGGGGTTCTGCTACCCCTACGGTTCGCTCGACGCCGCCGCGGTGGAGGCGGTGGCGCAAGCCGGCTACGGGTACGGGTGCGCGGTCAGCCCCGGGGTCCACAGCGGGGTGTACGCGCTTCCCCGCTGCTACGTCGGTGACCGGGACGGGCCGCTGCACCTGGCGGCGAAGCTGGTGCGCGACCGCTGGCGGCGCTGACGGCCGGCGGCGCCGACGGCCGGCGCTGACGGTCGACGAGGACCTGCCGGAGACGAAAACCTGCCGGGCACCGCGGAGTGCGGTGCCCGGCAGGTCGGCGGGCGGTGGGTGGTGGCGGGAGGTCAGTGGGTGGTGGTGGCGGGTTCCAGATGCAGCCAGGACTCGTGCCACAGCAGGGCGCAGCGGCGGTCGCAGCCGGTGGCGAGCGGTTCGCCGCCGCAGCGCAGGCCGTTGAGGATGAACCAGCGGCCCTTGGTGGGGTGCTGCCACCAGGCGAGGGACCGGTGGCGCAGTTCGGTGGCGCTGTGGCGGGTGTCGGCGTGGAGCTCCATGCCCGGCTGGAAGGGGACGCCGTCCAGTCGCCCGTCGGGGTCGAGGGTGGCGCGGATCTCCGGGAGGCTGCGCACGGTCGCCCAGAGGACGGCGGGCCGGGCGGCGGGGACCGGCGCGGGGGCGGGCTCCAGCCATTCGTCGCGGAACAGCAGGGCGCAGTCCAGTCCGCAGCCCTGGGCCCCGTCGGCGCCGTGGCAGGTGGCGCCGGCCAGGGCGACGGTGCCGGACAGGCGCCGCACCCGGTAGTGGTCGTCGATCATGCGGCGCACGATGCGTTCGACCTGGTAGACGCCGCCGCAGAACGACCACTGGCTGCGGGTGAACCACAGGCCGCGGTGGCGGTCCTTGGCGTCGAGGGTGGCGCGCACCGTGGCCTCGTCCTTCACCCGGACCCAGTCCCCCTCGGTGAAGCGGGAGGGCCGGCCGGGCGTCGGGACGGCGGCGCGGCGCTCACGCATGCCTTCGCGGACGATCCGCGCGCGGCGCACGACACCGAGCGGGGGAAGGTCGCGCAGGGGGAGGCTCTTGTACTGGCACCGGTTCGCAGCGGTTCCACAACGCAGCTCCGTGGTACGGGTGAACCATGATTCCTCGACGGCCATCAGTGAAATCCCATCGGGTCGGAGATATCGGCACAGGCTAGCGCACCGTGACTTTTCCGCGCTGGCCCGCAGGACCCTGTCGACACCATGTCGAGAGAAATAGCACTAGACGCATTAAGAGCCTTCTGGAGTGAAAGATCGGCGTCGCCGAGGAATCCCCGTTCATGCTCGTGTAATGTTTCCCTCGTTGCCGCGGTGGAGTGGCTGAGTGGCGAGGCGACGGCTTGCAGGGCCGTTTAGATGGGTTCGATTCCTATCTCCACCTTTTCTTTTCGGCGATTTCGCCCGTATTCCTGGCCTGGGAATTGTCCGGGTTCGCGCCCTGATTCGTGCTGAGGGTGAAGACCGACCCGGACGGGCGTGACTCCGGGTCAGTTGGTCACGTCGGCGGCTTCCTGGTTCGGCGGCGGGTCAGTCCTCGGCCGGGACCTCGACGGCTGCGCGGATGTCCCGGGCGCGGTCGGCCAGTTCCTGTGGGGAGCTCTCGCCGGCGCTGTCGACGACGATGCCGACCGTGCTGCCGTCCGCCCACACGCAGGTGGTCTCGGACGTGGACGGGTAGGTGAGCACCGCACACTCGAACGCGCCGCCGAGGGGGCCTGTCGGGTAGTCCTGCCGTTCCGTCACCGTGTCGTTGAACACGTCCGAGGCCGCCAGCCGTCCGAAGTACTTGTTCAGTTCCCGCTGGGGCTCCGCGAAGCTCCCGGTCAGTCCGACCAGCAGCAGCGTGGTCTTGGACGATCCGGTCGTGCCGTAACCGCCCACCGTCAGCTCCCGGTACGGGCTCAGCGCCCTGATCCGCTGCTGGTAGCTGGAGCGTGCCGTCTGGACCGAACCGTCGTCCGGCAGATGAACCTGGTCCCCGATCCGGTCTGGCAGCGCGATCCGGTGCCGCGGCGGGGCGCCGGCGCCTGTCACGGCGGCCACCACCAGTGCGGCCAGGAGGCCCACGGCCAGCGTCGCCGCCACTACGGCCTTGAGGGACAGCCTGCGGTACCAGGGCAGCGGGGCCACCGGCTCCAGGGTGTTCGCCCAGATGGCCTGGAGGCCCTGGGGCTTCTCGGCAGGCCGGTCGGTCGTCTGGTCGGTCGTCTGGTCGGTGGTCTGGCCGGTTTTCTGGTCGGTCACGTCGTCTCGTTCGTGGAGTTGGTGGAGCAGGGGTGGTCAGGTCCTGGGGGCCGGGTGGAGCCAGTGCGGTCCTGTGGTCCAGCCCAGGAGGCGGCGGCCGGCGTCCGCGTCCGCGGCGCCGCCGCGGGCGGCCTGGCGCAGGCCGGCCAGGGCGGGGGCGAGACGGGCCGCGACGTGGGCGGGGTGGCGGGCGGCCTCCCCGCGCAGTCCGGCGATGACCCGGGCCTGCGCGGCGGGTTCGCACAGGGAGAGGTGGAACACCAGGTGGCGCCACGCGTACGCCGCGTCCTTGATGGTGGACAGCGGCCGCGGGTTGTCGTGGATCCGGGCCGTCGCGTGGCACACGGTGGTGAAGCTGCGCCAGGCCAGGTCGTCCCAGCCCGGCTCGGGGCTGATGCCGACCCGGGTGACCAGGGTGGCCAGGTTGTGGGTGGTGAGGATCTGGGCCTGCTCGATGATCTTCCCGTTGGATGCGACCGACCATCCTCCGGACACCTCGGCGCGCTGCGCGCACAGCTCGGTGAACCCGGGGGAGGAGCGGGGGCGTCGGCCGCGCGCCGGGGCCTTGCCTGCCTTGTTCGCCTTGCCCGCCTTGTTCGCCTTGTATGCCTCGCCCGCCTCGGCGGTCGCGAGGTCGTGGACGGCCGCGTAGTCGATGGCGTAGTAGCGCTCGTACAGCGTGCCGCTGAGCAGTTCCGCGGCGGCCCGGGCCGCCGCCAGGTACTTCGGGGTGAAGGTGCCCGTGAAGATGTCCGCCGCCAGTTCCTCCACGAACGGTGCGTCGAGCTTGGCCTGCCGGGCGAGCACGCCGAGTTCGCGCACCAGCGGGTTCGGCAGGAGCGTGCCGGGGAACGCCTGCACGGCCAGTTCGCCGAGCTGGTGCAGCGCGGTACGCGCGGGTGCGCGGCCGTCCTCGCCGACGCGGTGTCCGGCCACCGCCCGTACCCAGGGCAGTTCGTCGACCCGCACCTGCCCGGTGAGGTCGCTCAGGAGCAGCGAGCGGCGGTTGCGGAACGCCCGGTAGTTCGCCGCCATCAGGGTGCGCAGTGTCTCGTCCGGGTAGGACTGGGAACTGGTCACGGCGACGAGCTGCGGGACCAGTTCGGCCAGGACCTCGGCCGAGGGCACCATGCCGCGTTCCACGAGCGTGTCGAGCGGGGCGCTGAGCGCGGCCTCGACCACCTGCCGGATCGCTGCGGGCACCGGGGTGCCTGCGGGGAGGCGGGTGTTGCCGGTGTGTGCTTCGTGCGCCGAGACGTCGGCGACCAGCGGGGCCACGTCGGCCACACCCCTCTCCTGGTGCAGCCCGGAGAGGCGGCGCAGCACCAGCTGGGCGAGGTCGTGGTGCGACGGCTGGGCCGCCTGGACGGCCTGGCGGGTGCGCAGTTCGGTGTGCCGGTCGGAGCCCGGCCGGCCGCGCCGGCGCACCATGGATGCCACCGCGTGCCGCAGCAGTCCGAGGCGGCGCGCGTCCAACGGCCGGCCGGCGGCGGTCTCCGCCAGGGCGCCGCGCAGGATGCCGAGGTTCTCCTTCGGGTCGCGGTGCTTGGTGCAGCGGGTGTGGGTCGCGGCGAGTTCGTCGTAGCGGCGGAGCAGCATCGCGCTGCGCTCCAGCCAGGCGCTGTCGGGCGTACGCTCCAGCACCCGGCCGGCCTCGGCGGTCTCCAGCCAGTGGGCCAGCAGTTGGTCGCCGAACGGCTGCCAGACGGTGAGCGCCTCGCGCTGTGCTTCCACGGCGGCGTTCGGCCGCCGGCCCGTGAGGGTGGTGACGGCGTCGCCGACCGTGCGCCGGTGCACCGCCTCGGAGTCCGGCGCGGGCAGCGCGGACGGCCGGGGGGTGAAGCGCAGCCGGCCGGCGAACGGCTCCAGGACGTCGACGAGTTCCAGCGCACCGGCCGCGTCCCCGGCCCGCACGAGCCACGCCACCGTCAGCAGCGCCGCCTCCTCCGGCACGGCGGCCTCGTAGCGGCCGCTGTCGAGGAGGTCGTACAGCCGGGACAGGCCGGGCTCGGTGAGGCAGTACGCGAAGAGCGCCCCGCGCTCGGCCGCCACCCCGGCCAGGGCCGCAGCCTCGCGCTCGTACGGCTGGAGCGGGCCCTCGGCGCTCGCGGCGGAGGTGGCGAAGCCGCCCCGTACGACCTCGGGCGTCACCCAGGCGGGCAGTCCGGTCACCGGGGTGCGCGAGCCGATGGTCAGCCGGCCGTCGGCGATGCCGGCGAGCACGGCGCGCCAGCGGGCGACCCGGGCCTCGGTGCTGCGCCGGGTCTCGGTGCTGCGCCGGGTCTCGGCGTTGGTGGGGGAGTCGGCCGGTGAGGCCAGGAACGCCTGGGCCAGGGCCAGTTGGCGCTGCGGGTAGTGCGCGGATGTCCCGGCCCCGGCGGGGCGCTGCTGGTCAGCGTTGTCGTCCATAGCCGACGTGGCAGGTTCCGCCCCTGCGCCCTCCGGGTCCAGAGCCCGGCGCTCTGCTGCTGAGCTACACGTCGATGGGCGCGAGACTATGCGTCCGGTCGGCGGCCGTGCAACGTACTTTCGCTGCCTCCGCCGGGCTCGCGGCGTAGCCTGGCACTTCGGGTGCCTGATGGGGGGGAGCCGCCGTGTCGATCGAGTTCGTTCGCCGCCTGGACGGTCTGGTGTACCACTTCCGCGCGGACGGCGTGTTCAACGGCAGGCCGTCGTACAAGCGGCTGGACCTGGACGTGTGGTGCCGGTGGCTGCCGGAGCGGGGCTGGTGCACCGTCGGCGCCGACGGGGTCGCCAACTCCGGGCCGCTGGCGGGGCGGACGGACGACCAGGAGCTGTTCCCTCCGCACGGTCCTTGGCGCAGTTGGAAGGCCGGCAAGTCGTACCTCTACGATCTGCGCCGCGTCGACGATCCGGGCGGTAGCGGTACTGATGGCACTGATGGCACTGATGGGACTACTGGCGGTACTGGCGTTACTGCTTGACAGGGTGCGTAATACTGTAACGCGCATCCCAGCAGCTCGGAGCATCACATGCACCCCTTCCTCGACCACCCCGGGCCGCTCGCCTTCGCGCACCGGGGCGGTGACCTCGGCCACCCCGAGAACTCGCTCGCCGCCTTCGCGGCCGCCGTCGCCCTCGGGTACCGCTACCTCGAAACGGACGTGCACGCCACCCGCGACGGCGCGCTGGTGGCCTTTCACGACACCCGCCTCGACCGGGTCACCGACCGCACCGGGGCGGTGGCCGAACTGCCCTGGGACACCGTCAGGCAGGCCCGGATCGGCGGCACCGAGCCCGTGCCGCTGCTGGAGGACCTGCTCGACGCGTTCCCCGGGGCCCGCTTCAACGTCGACGTCAAGGCGGCGGCCGCCGTCGGGCCGCTGGTCGAGACGATCCGCCGGACCGGCGCCTGGGACCGGGTCTGCGTCGGCGGCTTCTCCGACAGCCGCCTCGCCGCCGTCCGCGCCGCCGCGGGCCCCCGGCTGGCCACCTCGCTCGGCCCGCGCGAGGTGGCCCGGCTGCGGCTGCGTTCGCTGGCCGGGCCGCTGCTGCGGGGGCGCGGGGAGCGGGAGCGGTCCGGCGCGCGGTTCGGGGCGCCGTTCGCCGGGGCGCGGTCCGGGGCGCCGTTCGCCGGGGTGTGCGCGCAGGTGCCGGAGCGGCACCGGGGCGTCCGGGTCGTCGACAGGGCCTTCGTACGCGCCGCACACCGCCTCGGCCTCCAGGTTCACGTCTGGACTGTGGACGATCCCACACGGATCAGGGCTCTCCTCGGCCTCGGTGTGGATGGCATCATGGCCGATCGCATAGACGTCCTGCGGGACGTCCTCGGCGAGCGCGGCTGCTGGAGCGACGGCAGCACCGGCTCCAGCACGGTGATGGGAGCCCCATGACGAGCACCACGGACAACCTGCCGGACCGTCTGCCGGACGATCTTCCGGACGGCCCGCCGGAGCGCGCGGCCGCCGCCGCCGACGACAGCGCCCTGCGCCGGATACGGTTCGGCTGGTACATCAACGACTGGGCCAACGCCGCCTTCTCGGCCACCGTCCTGACGGTCTTCCTCGGGCCGTACCTGACCACCGTCGCCAAGAACGCCGCCGACGCGGCCGGCGACGTGCACCCGCTCGGACTGTCGGTGCGCGCCGGGTCGTTCTTCCCGTACACGGTCTCCTTCTCCGTGCTGCTCTCGGTCGCGGCGATGCTGCTGACCGGCACGGTCGCGGACCGCACCGGGCGGCACAAGGAACTGATGTGCGGCTTCGCCTACGTCGGCGCGGTCGCCACGATGGGGATGTTCCTCCTCGACGGCGACCGCTACCTGCTCGGCGGCGCACTGCTGGTGGTCGCCAACATCGCGTACGCGGTGTCGGTCGCGCTCTCCTACGCCTACCTCCCCGGCCTGGCCACCCCCGACGAGCGCGACGCGGTCTCCTCCAAGGGCTGGGCCTACGGCTACGCGGGCGGCGGACTGCTGCTGATCGCCAACCTGGCGCTGTTCCAGGGCCACGACGCGCTCGGCCTGTCCTCCGGTACCGCCGTGCGGATCTGCCTGGCCTCGGCCGGCCTGTGGTGGGCGCTGTTCACGATCGTCCCGATGCTGCGGCTGCCCTCCCGGGCGGGCGCGGCCCCCGACCGTATCGTCGCCGTGCCCGACCGACCCGCCCCTGTGCCGGACCGGCCCGCCGCCGGCAGCCTGCGCGAACTCGCCCGCACCCTGCGCGGGATGCGCCAATACCCGCTCACGCTGCTCTACCTGGGCGCCTTCCTCTGCTACAACGACGGCATCCAGACCGTCGTCTCCCAGGCCTCGCTCTACGGCAGCGAGGAACTCGGCATGGACCAGACCACGTTGGTCGCCGCCGTGCTCCTGGTCCAGATCGTGGCGATCGGCGGCGCGCTGCTCCTCGGCCGGATCGCCCGCCGCTACGGTGCCAAGCGGACCGTCCTCGGATCCCTGGTCGGCTGGGTGGCCACCCTCGCCCTCGGGTACCTGATGCCGGCCCACCAGCCCGTCTGGTTCTTCGCCCTGGCCTGCATGATCGGCTTGGTGCTCGGCGGCAGCCAGGCGCTCTCGCGCTCGCTGTTCTCCCACCTCATCCCGGCGGGCCGGGAAGCCGAGTACTTCAGCGTCTACAAGGTCAGTGACCGCGGCACCAGTTGGATGGGCCCGCTGGTCTTCGGCCTCGCCTACCAGATCACCGGCAGCTACCGTTCGGCGATCATCTCCCTGCTGGTCTTCTTCCTCATCGGCTTCGTCCTCCTGCTGAAGGTCCCCGTCCGCCGCGCCATCGAGGCCGTCGGCAACCCCGTCCCCGAACGGCTCTGACGCCCCGGCCGGGGGTGCCTACGGTCGGCTGCCGCTTTTGCCGCCGTCGGGGGTTTACGAGCTGGGGAAGAGCCGGCCGAGGTGGTAGTGCAGGACCGCCACCGCGTCGTCCGCCGTCCGCTGGCCGAGGAGGACGCTCAGGCCCAGGCCGGCGGAGACCGCCAGGAGGACGACGGCCTCCTGGCGGGCGTCCATGCGCGGATCGGTGTCCCCGGCCTGCCGGGCGGCGGTCAACTGGCCGACCAGGAAGTCCTCCATCTCGTTGGGCGCCGTGAGGAACGACTGGCCGGCGAGCGCGGGGTCGGTGATGGAGAGCACCGCGTACTCGGTGTAGACGAGGTGGAAGGTCCGGCTCTCCTCGTCCGTCGGCACGGACTCCAGCAGGACCGCCTCGACGATGTCGCGCGGTGACGCCGCGGGCCCGGCCGCCCCGGCGCGGTCGCGGACCCGTTCCTGGGTCTTTTCCTGGAGCCGTTCTTGGACCCGCTCCTGGATCCGTTGCTGGACCCGCCCTTGGATCCGTTCGCCCATCCGTGCGGCCAGGCGGGTGAGCGCCGCGAGCAGCAGCTGCTCCTTGGTGTCGAAGTAGTACTGCACGAGCCGCACCGAGACGCCCGCCTCGATCGCGACGGACCGCATGGTGACGGCGTGCAGCCCGGTGTCCGCCGCCGTGCGCAGCAGGGCGTCGATGATGTGGGCCCGCCGCTCCTCGTGATCCACCAGCTTCGGCATCGGGTTCCCTCCAAACGTTTTTATGGTACAAACATACCATCAAGTGCTGCTGTTTCATGCATTCCGAGCACCGGGAGGGACCATGACCAGGACCAGCGTCGGACACTTCGTCAGCGAGAAAGCCCGAACGAAGTTCCTTGAGGCCTACGACCGCGCGATGGAGCTGTGGCCCGGCCCCCGTCGGGAACTCGATGTCGAAACCAGCTACGGCACCGTCCACGTCCACCACTACGGACCCGACGGACCCGACGGACCCGACGGATCCGAAACCGGCGAACCGATCGTGCTGCTGCACGGCCATGCCGGACACCCGTCCAACTGGTACCCGCAGATCGCCGCCCTGGGCGAACACCACCCCGTCTACGCGATCGACACGCTCGACGACCCCGGCCGCAGCGTCCAACGCGTCGTCGCGGCCGGCTCAGAGGAGAACGCGGCCTGGCTCGGCGAGGTCTTCGCCGGCCTCGGACTCGACCGCATCCACCTGGTCGGCCTCTCCTACGGCGGCTGGCTGACCCTCAACCAGGCCATCCACGCACCCGAACGCCTCGCATCGATCGCACCGATGGACCCCGGCGGCATCGAGAAGGTCCCCGCCCGGTTCTACGCCCACATGATCGGCGGCCTGTTCGGCATGCTCGCCCCGCGGCCGCTGCGCCCCGCGCTGGGACGCCTGCTCGCCAACCCCGCACTCAGCTCGCCGCCCGAGATGATCGCCCCCCTGATGCTCGGCATGCGCAGCTACAAGCCGAACACCCGCCCCGCCGCCAGGCCGTTCACCGACGAGGAACTGAGCTCCATCCGCCTGCCCACCCTCGTCCTGCTGGGCAAGCGCAGCGCCCTGCTCCGCCCGCGCCACGTCCTCCAGCGGGTCACCGCGCTGATCCCGGGAGTCCGGGCCGAGATCGTGCAACGAGCCGGCCACGGCCTCAACCTGGAACGCCCCGACCTGGTCAACGAACACCTGCTGCAGTTCATCACCTCCACCCGGCAGGAGACCCGGAGCTGACGGTCGGCCCCCGCCGCCGGGTGCGCGCACCCAGGGCTCGGCCGAGGCCCGAGAAGGGCCCGGCCGGCGACCCCGACCACCACAGCGTCGGACGCTCATACCGGTGATGCCGGAGATGCCGTTGAGACGTCAGGCAGTCCTCAAACGATCCAGGAACTCAGGTACACCCGGCACCCGCCGGTAGGGCTTGAACGCGGGCGCGAGTTCACGTACCAGAATGACGCACCGTTCGGCTCCGATCCGGGTGGCGAGGTCGAGGGACTGGTGGGTGACGGCGAGGGCCTGCTCGACCTCCCGGGCCCGTAGGAGACTGCGGGCCTCGTAGGTGAGGAAGATCCCGCGGGTCTTGTCGCGGGATCGTGGCAGCAGGCTCATGCCCTCGTCGATGCGGGCGTGGGCTTCGCCGGTGCGGCCGAGGTCGAGCATGCACTGGCCGGAGTCGACGGCCAGGTCCGCGGTGCTCATCCACCCGCACCATGCGGGAGCCCGGTCAGGGCTGTCGGTCAGCAGGGCGGTCTCGGCGGCGGCCAGGTCGCGGTGGCAGTCGGCGGCGGAGCCGAGGGCGGCGTGCGCGCGGGCCCGGCGAAGGTGGAGCAGGGACTGCGCGGTGGGGTGCCGAGTGTGGATGAGGGCCTGGCTGAGCGGTTCGATGGCGGCGCCGGGCTGGCTGAGCCAGATCGACTGGTAGGCGAAGTCGGAGAGGATTCCGGCGCCGAGGTCGCGGTCGCGGGAAGCGTGCGCGTTGGCGAGGGCCGCGTTCCAGAGCTTGCCCGCCGCGAAGTGCTGGCCCTGGTCGAACCGGTGCCAGCCGCAGGTGCTCGCCAGGGAGGCGGCCAGTAGGTGCAGTCGCCGGCCGATGGGTTCGGTGTACCGGCCCTGCTCCAGCAGGTCGGTGACCGTCTCCAGCTGGGCATCCATCAGTTTCGCGGTGTGCTGCCGCTGTTCGGTGGGCTGGGCGGTCAGCTTGGCGCTGGTGTCCTCCAGCCAGTCGACCAGTTCGGCGTCGAGCTGCTTGCCGTCCAGTGCGGTGGCGAGCCGGTCGGGTTCGAGCGTGGCCCACTGGGCTGAGAGCCCGGCCAGCGCGAGCGCGCTGAAGGTCATGAAGGTGCGGCGGCGATGGTCCATTGCGGCTCTCAGTGCATCTCGAAGTGCGTGGACGGTGAACGCCGATCCGAGCGGCACCGGCTGCTCCTGGCCGGGCAGCCAGTGCGGCCACTCGAAGGCGTCCAGGTCGCCGATCGAGACGTCGAAGGCTTCGGCGATCAGGAGCTGGGACTCGATGCTCGGCGTCTTGCGCCAGTTCTCCCACTTGCTGACGGCGGCCTTGTCGGTGCCGGAGCGGAGACCCTCGGGCCTGTTCCTGGCGGCGTGGTGGATGCGGGCCGCGAGGTCGGTCTGGGACCAGCCGCGAAGCGCGCGGGCGTACGCGAGGGGGTGCCGGATCTGGTCGTCCACGGGGCCAATCCCATCATCGACGGTGACCGTGAGCCTACTGCCGGCGACAGCGGGACCACCCCGGGACTACGGACAACGTCTGGTTGGTGACTGCGAGTTGAGCTCTACTCGTCATGCATCGACAAGTTCCTTCGCGAAGCGGAAGGAGTCCGCATATGAAACGACGTGCCGCGGTCATCGGCCTCGGACACCAGGCGCTCGAAGACCACCTGCCCGGCCTGCTCGGCTCCAGCAGGGCCGAACTCGTCGCCATCTGCGACAGCAACCCCACCACCCTGCGACAGCGGCAGGAAGCCCTCCAGGTCCCCGGATTCACCCGCACCGGTGAGCTTTTGGACGCCGCGTCCCCGGACTTCGTGGTCGTCGCCGTCCCGCACCACGTCGGCCGGGAGGTTGTCCAGGAGTGTGCCGCCCGCGGCGTCCACGTTCTCAAGGAGAAGCCGTTCGCCACCTCGGTGCGGGAGGCCCGAGAGCTCGCCCAGGTCTGCCGGGCCGGCCAGGTCGAGTTGATGGTCGCCCTCCAGCGGCGCTTCAACCCGATCTACACCAGCGTCGCCGGACTGCTGGACCAGATCGGCACCCCCTTCCTGATCGACGGCCAGTACACCTTCCACACCGACGACCCCGGTGCCGGATGGCGCGGGGACATCCGCCAGGCCGGCGGCGGCTGCATCATCGACATGGGCTACCACCTCATCGACCTGTTGCTGTGGTACTTCGGCCTGCCCAGCCGGATCATCGCCGATTTCTCCACCGCCGCCGTTCCCGGTGGCGGGTACGACGCGGAGGACACCGCCGTCATCCAGCTCGGTTACGACGCCGACCTGTACGGCTCCGTGCTGCTGTCCAGGTGGATGGCCCCGAAGACCGAGCGCCTGTACGTGGTCGGCACCCGCGGCTCGGTGCTGTTGACCAAGGGCCAGGTCCAGCGGTTCGACCTGCACGGCGCGATCGTCGAGGAGCTGACCCGCCCGCACGCGCCCGCTTCGGCCGCGACCGCGCAGATCGACTACTTCTGCCGGGTCCTGGACGGTGAGAGGCCCAACACTTCCGGCGCCGACCAGCACCTGGCGCACGCGGCGTTCATCGCCTCCTGCTACCAGTCCAAGGCAGCGGGGCGCTACATCGACCCGAAGGAGATGCTGTGACCAGCCCTCTCGCCCTGCTCGGCGGCAAGGCCGCCGTCACCGTCGACGGCCCGCACTTCTCCTGGCCGCCGATCGACGACACCACCCGTGCCAAGGTCGGCGCCCAGCTCGACGAGTCGATCTCCATCCCCGGCCGGTCCGGCATCGTCGCCGAGTTGGAGGACGGGCTGCAGGACTACTTCGGCGTCCGGCATGCGGTCACCACCAGCTCCGGCACCGCTGCCCTGCACGCCACCTACTGGGCCGCGAGGATCAAGCCCGGCGACGAGGTCATCGTCCCGGCGTGGACCTTCCACGCCACCGCCTCCCCGCTGTTCCACCTTCGTGCCGTGCCGGTGCTGTGCGAGACCGGTCCGGACGGCAACATCGACCCGAACCGCGTCGAGGAGCTGATCACTCCTCGCACCCGCGCGGTCATGGCCACCCACCTGTGGGGCAAGCCGGCCGACATGACCGAGCTCGTGGCCGTCGCGAACGTCCATGACCTGGCGGTGCTGGAGGACGGGTCCCACGCCCACGGCGCCGGCACCGCCGGGCAGAAGGTCGGCACGTTCGGTCTCGCCTCGGCCTTCTCCCTCAACGGACCCAAGCCGCTGTCCGGCGGTGAGGGCGGGTTCGTTCTCACGGACGACGACGACACCTACCACCGGGTCATCACGTTCGCGCACTACAACAAGCGGGCCAAGACCGAGATCCCGGATGGCCGTCCGCTCGCGCGGTACGCGGTCACCGGGACCGGCCTCAAGCTCCGCATCCACCCCCTCGCCGCCGCCATCGCCCACGACCAGCTCGCCCGCCTCGACGACTACCTCGCCGGCCGGGCGGAGATCGCCCGCCACCTCACCGACCAGCTCGGCCGGATACCCGGCCTGGAGGTCACCGCAATGCCCGACGGAGTGATTCCGTCCTGGTACGGGTTGACGCTCACCTACCGGCCCGAACAGCTCGGCGGCCTGCCGATCGAGCGGTTCCACCAAGCGCTGCTCGCCGAGGGCGCCACCGAGTTCGACCGGCCCGGCTCCACCTGCCCCCTCAACCAGTTGCCGCTGTACCAGCAGCCCAGCACGCTGTTCCCCGGCCACCCGCAGTCCCAGCGCCGGTACAAGGCCGGGGACTTTCCCGTCGCCGAGCGCGCCCACGCGCACATGATCAAGCTTCCGGTCTGGCATCGTGAGCAGGATCTCGAACTGGTCGAGCAGTACGTTCGCGCGGCCATCAAGATCGGCGACCATCACGAGGAGCTGTTGTGACCACCGCCTTCCCCTCTCCCTCTCCCTCCCCGTCTCCTGAGTTCGCGGCCCGGCTCGCGGCCGACGCTGAATCCGCAGGCATCACCGGCTTCGTCGCCGCCGCCGTGATCAACCACGGAGGTCGGGTCCTGCTCGTGCGTCGCAACCCCGGCGACTACCTGGGCGGCCTGTGGGAGGTTCCCTCCGGGACGGTCGAAGAGGGGGAGGGGATTCTGGGCGCCCTGCACCGCGAGACCAGCGAGGAGACTGGTCTGATGATCCATCAGATTATCGGCTACGTCGGCCACTTCGACTACCGGAACAGTCGAGGCGGCACCACTCGCCAGTTCAACTTCGCCGTCACCGTGGAGAAGGCCGAGCCCGTCGTCCTCACCGAGCACGACGCCTACCAGTGGGCCCTACCCGGCGAGTTGCCCGAGGTGAGTGACGCCGTGCGCGAGTTGCTCGCTCGCTGACACGCGCCGCGGAGGTCGCGGAAGGGCTGCCCTCGTCGGGGGCGGCCCTTCTGCTTGCCTCGCGGGCCTGAACAGCGTGTTCGCCGACTCGCCACCCCCGAAACGCGGTGTCGCGTTTCCGCCAGCGCCGGTGTCCCGCTCACGAGAGAGTCGGCGACGGTTCGTGCTCCTGAGCGCGGACCTGCTCGTCTGGCACTTCGCGAAAGGCACAGCGCATGCACGTCGTCCCTGGGCTCAAGGTCCTGTACTTCGGAACTCCGGTGGTGCTGATCAGCTCACTCAACGATGACGGCACGGCGAACCTCGCGCCGATGTCCTCGGTGTGGTGGCTGGGCCAGTCCTGCATGCTCGGTCTCGGCAACAACGGTCAGACCACCGCGAACCTGCTGCGAGAAGGCGAGTGCGTGCTCAACCTGCCCTCGTCGGCGATGGTCGATGCCGTCGACCGGATCGCGCTCACCACCGGGAAGCCGACCGTGGCGGACTACAAGGTGAAGCAGGGCTACCGGTACGAGCCGGACAAGTTCTCGGTCGCGCAGCTGACCGAACAGGCGTCGGACCTGGTCAGGGCCCCCAGGGTCGCGGAATGCCCGGTCCAGCTGGAGTGCAAGGTCGTCTCGGCCCACCCCTTCGGCGGTCCCGAGCCGCACGCCACCGCCTTCGAGGTCGAGGTCCTTCGCGCCCATGTCGAGGAGGACCTCGTCATCCCCGGGACGCACTACGTGGACCCGCTCGGCTGGGACCCGCTGATCATGAAGTTCTGCGAGTTCTTCGGCGGGGGAGACAACGTTCACCCGTCGAGGCTCGCCGAGGGCTGGAACATGCCGCACCAGCTCCAGTCGGCGACCGTCTGAACTGCTCTTTTGTTCGTCCTCCTACCAGAGGGTGGCCGGCCCCGAGAGGACCCAGCCGGCGTCGGTGGGCTTGACCCAGAAGCTCAATGACACCTCGATGATCTGCGCGCGGTAGGTGATCTCGACGTAGAAACCGGTGCCTTCGTGGCCCCAGTGGAAGTCCGCGAGATCGAGTTCGCGGAGCCAGGACAAGTCCTGGTCCCACCCGTCGGCAGCAGGGCTGCCGTTTGTCTCGTCCTTGTCCTCGCCCTCGTCGGCGTCCTCGTCGGCGTGCGCCTCGACCGAGCCGGCCCATAGTGACTTGAGCACATGCCGGACCGAGGCGTGATCGACGAGTTCCACGGCCTCGGGGATCCGCTCGGTTCGGAGCAGACTGAAGTAGCGACAGACGACTGCTTCGACGTCGGCTTTGGCAGGGCGCTCCGTCCAGATCTTCACCGTGGGATCTTAAAGGAGCGTCGGACGGATCTCGCCCTCTGCACGGGAAGTCGGCCGGTCCGACTTCCCGTGCTGCGAAAGCCCCATGCGCCGCCCGCGCTCCCCCGCGTCGCTTCAGCGCGCCGGCCCGATCCCCTCCGGGAGGGCGGCCACCACAAGGGCGACGGCTTCCTCCGGCGTCTCGGTGCGCGCGAGCAGCTCGCCGTCGTTCCATACCCCGTACAGCCCCTCGTCGTACGGGCAGATGACGTACCCGATCCCGGCCTTCCTCCTCCAGAACTCCTCGACACTGGTGGAGAACCAGAAGTTGAAGTGGCTGTTGACCGGCATCAGCTGCCGGAGCACCGGCTGGGCGTACGCCGCCGCCAGCAGCGCGTGGGCGCGCGGATGCCGCTTGTACGGCGGGTTGTGGACGCGGTCGAGCTTGACGAGCCACGTCAACTCGACGGCACCGAACGGCTCCCGCTCGTGGGCGAGGGCCCAGGGCCTGAACCGGACGAACGAGGCGCGCGCCCGGGTCTCCTCAAGCCCCGCGCCGCCCGTCCACGCCGCCGTCGCCCTGACCACCTTCGCCAGGTCCGAGGTCCACCCACAGGCCAGGGGCGTGCCGTTGAGGTGGAGGATCACCTGGCAGGTCCGCCGCCGCCCGCCAGGCGGATACACCATCACGCGCCGGCCGCTCCCCGCGTCGACGTACTCCGCGAGGCGACGCCACTGCCCGTCCAACTCGGGCAGGGCGAGCCCGAGTTCCTCGGCCGTACGCCCCAGCGCAGCCTGGAGGGCCCCGTCATCGTCCCAGCCACCCTCGCCAAGCCCTGTCCCGGAGTTCATCACCCCAGTCTGCCCGTATCGATACCGCCTGGTGGCCGTTTCTTTCTGATCATCGGATCGTGAGTCTGGTCGTGCCGTCGACGGACGCACAGTGGGTGCGGAGAGGGCTGTTGTGCCGGAGCAAGCTCACTTCAGGGGGATGGGACGGCCTCGTCCGTGTCGCCATTTGTTCTTGCTGGCCATATGAAAAGCCTGGCAGTTCATCAGATACTCGCGGTGGCTTCCCTGAACGAGGCCGTCGAGAGTCTGAATTTGGTTCTGACCAGGGGCCGGCTCGGGGCGGAGATCGGCCTCCACAAGTCAAGGGGTCGTTCAGCTGGGCCATCGACATGCCGGACGCCAGCTACCGGCCGACACTTGTTGGTGTGACATCGCGATCAGCCGATATGCCCGAACCGCAGGCCCTCTACGCGCGCGTCGTGGTGCGACGTTTCACGGCTGGCGATTCGGTGGATGACCTGACCTGTCTGCTTCATCGCGCTTATGCCGGGCATGCCGAGGCAGGTCGGGTTTTCTTCGCGTCGTACCAGTTCGTACGGGAGCCGGCTACTGAGGTTTTCGTTTGGTTGTCGGGTGGTGACAGGTAGTGATCCCTGCGGTATGCCGGAGGTATGCGGTACGCGCAGGGTGGGGGCCTGACCGCTGAGCGGCGGGCGTTTCGTGAACAGGTTCGGTTCGAGGCCGCTGCCCGGTTTGAGGCAGACGAGAGGACCTTCGTCATCGCGCCCATCGGCAACGAGCACGCGCCGGACGGGAGTCCGGAGCTCCTGGCGTTCGAGGAGAACCTGGAGATCTACGAGAACGTGATCCTGCCCGCCTGCGCCAGGCACGGCATCGTCCCGGTCCGAGCGGACGGGATTGCCGACTCGGGCGAGATCACTGAGCAGATCTGCCGTCACGTGCTGCAGGACGACATCGTGATTGCCGACCTCACCGGGGGCAATGCCAATGTGACTTATGAGCTCGGGATCAGGCACCTGACCGGCAAGCCCGTCATCCACATCGGCGAGCACGGGCAGCTGCCGTTCGACCTCTCGCTAATCCGGACGATTATGTTCAAGCGCAGTCGGAGCGGGCTGGTCAGGGCGCGGCGGGACCTGGAGATCGCGCTAGAGGGTGCCCTGCACAACGGGTTCGAGCCGCTGACCGCGGCCCGGATCCTGTTCGGGCTGCCGGCGGCGCCGGTGTCGGCTGTGGTCGAGGCGGAGCCGGACGACCCGGAGGCCCCCGGGCTGTTCGACCGGTTCGCGCGGGTGGAGGAGCAGATGGAGGCGATGGTCGTGACCTCGGAGGCGATTGCCGGGTTCATGGCGGCGATCACCGAATCCGTCCTGCAGATCGGTCCCCTGATGGAGCGGGCCTCCCAGCCCGGGGCACCGATGAGCGCGTGGCTGCCGGCGATGACCGAACTGGGGAAGGTGATGGCCGAGCCGGCCTCCGCTCTCCGGGAGGTGTGTACCCGTTTCGCCGGGCAGATGGTGGAGATGGATGCGGCGGTCCAGACGGCGTTCGACGTCATAGCGGCGATGCCGCCCGAGCAGCGCACCGGTTCGCCGACCGGTTTCCTGGAGCAGATGGTCAGCATCGCCGAGTCCACCCACGAGGTGCTCGGCGTGCTCGGCGAGGTCGAGGTTGGCATGCGGTGGGTGGCGAAGATGAGCCGAGAGCTGCGGGTGCCCGGCCGGGACATCTCGGCCGCGGTCAAGCAGGTCAGTGGCGCGATGACCCGGATCGCGGACTGGGAGCGCCGGGCCCGCGCACTGATCTGACCGCGCGGCGGGTGACCCCTGCGACGGCTGCCGGGGCCACCCGCCGGGGCTTCCCGCGCCGCACACCCGTCGGCCGGGTGAGCCGGCGCTCGGCTCACCCGTGGAAGCCCTCGCCCGCCCGGGTCGCTGCCGCCATCCGGATGAACAGGGCGGCGCAGGGCTCCAGGTGATTCAGAAGTTCGGGGGCCGCACCACGCGGAAGTCGGTCTGGAGGGCGCCGAGCATCATCGCTGGCCAGTCCAGCGAGTCGGTCGAGAGCAACAACCGGCAGCTGTCGGCGTCCACCTGCTCCACCGTGGCCCAGTGGCTGAACCGGGCGTGTACGGTCTCGGCGGGCACCGCCACCGAAATCGCAGAGGGCCCGGTCCGGTGAACCGGTCCGGGCCTTCGTCTGCCCAGCTGGTAGGGGCCGAGCTGGTCGCGGGCGAGGGCGTTGATGTAGTAGTTGTTTCGCGGGTCGGCGCTTCCGGTGGGCCTTGGTCCGAGAGGGGCGGGCCTCAGCACCTGCTGGCTGAGGTGACCGCACTCGAAGAGCCGTGCGATGTCGGAGAACTGAAGGACACCCAGGGTGGGTCAGCACTACACCAGTGTCTGAAAGCCCATGGGATCCCGGATGATTCTGATCCGTTTCTTGAGCTTGATCGGCCGCAGGTGGAATTGGACGTATCTCAAACGTAGCTGGAGGTGTTCGACAGGTGGCAAGTTCGAGTGAGCGGACTGACGACTTTCCCCGAGTCAATAGTGAACCTGAAAGCCTGCTTCTGCAGGAAATCTTTACCGCACATAAAGCGAGGGGGCGCTGGCCAAGCTCTAAAAAATTGAACCGCTTGTTCCAGAAGTCTGGCAATTCGCTCCGCTCTGTGGTTGCCGGATTACCCGATGGGCTAGTTGAGGGAATCCCCGATGGGGCAGGCGCTAAGGTCTCGTCGATTGATGAAGTCCGTCTGACTCTGGTGGGGGTTGCTAATTGTGCAGGATCGGATGGAGTGCTATTGCTATTTTTGCAGATTTTACGAGAGGCTGTGAGGAAGGAGAAGGATGCAGCGCGTTGGAGCTCTGAACGCATCAGCTTTAGTCCCTTGGAAAGCAGCGATGTCGCGGCCGCATGCCGTGGTCTAGAATTTAGGGATCCCGTGGATTTTTTGATGGATGTTGTGCGCTCCGAGCCCTGGTGTACTGATGCTGTAAGAAGAGGAGGTCGGGAGGTTATTGTCCCGGCGCATATGTCCGTGGACAGCAGGGTCCGATTCTTTGCTGGCGCTCAGGACTTTCGGGATTATTGGCTCCGGAGGAGGAATTTCATCGAAAATTACCACTCCTTGCGTCAGAGGAGGGATCTGGATGGGTTGCATCCGGAGATTATTTCCGTGGTGGGGTCGCTGTGGAGCGATGGGCACTTTGCGCAAGCTGTTCTAGCCGTCTTTCGGCATATTGAATTCCGCGTACAAAATGTAACTGGGGAGCTTTCCGAGTCGGGGCAGTCCTTGATGGCTAAGGCGTTCTCGGATCCGATTCAAGGGATCGATGTGCGGCGAGCCAATGGAATGTCCGGACAGAGTGAGCAAGCTGGTTTCAAGTTCCTTTTTATGGGGGCTATGGCTGGATTGCGTAATCCGCGAGCGCATGGCAGCCCTCCCGAGGAAGAAGAATCCGAATCGTACGAGGCGATTGCCTTTGGAAGCCTTCTGCTCCGTCGCCTAGATCTCGCTGCTCAGCGAGGGATTACCACGACCTCGTGAGCCAGCCGCCGAACGGTCGCTTCCTGCATGGCCTGGCCGATGGCTCTATGGACAGGACCGGTGAGGGGCGATGTGGAACAACTTGGTGAGCGAGTGCGAAGACGGGTGCTGCTCGGGGTCGGCGGGTGCTTCGATGGCTTCGGCGGCGGCCGTCAGGATCGAGCGGCGGGTGGCGGGGTGGCGGCGCCGCGGTGGGCGGGTTCCAGGGCGTCCCAGAGGTTGGTGCCGTCGATCCACCGCTTGGTCGGCCAGGTGCCTGCCCTGGCCGTGGTTGCGGTGGGCCTGAGAGGACGTTCTGAGCCGCTTTGCCCGATTCGGCTATTGGCCCGGGTCAGGAGGGCTGGTGGCCGGGGAGTTCGGGTGGGGCCGCATCAGTAGCAGGTCCTCGCCCCAGGCGACGAACGCCGCGAAATCCAGTGTCACGCCAGGTCCTTGCGCATCAGCGTGCACATCGTCTCGTACCGCTGGAGCGAGCCGTCCTCGGCCTCCACGTCCCAGGAGTCGAGCGAGCGGCCGAAGGCCTGGTAGCCCAGGCGTTCGTAAAGGGCGTGGGCGCGCGGGTTGCTCTCCTCGACGCCGAGTTCGGCGCGGGTCAGGCCCCGGGCGCCGATCCGCTGCTCGGCGGAGCGGATAAGCAGCGTGCCGATCCCGCAGGACTGCAGGGCCGGGTGGACACCGAGTTGCCAGAGCGTGCCGGCGCCGGGCTTGACCGTGTAGTCGATGCCGCCGACCGCCACCGGGAGCCCGACCGGCGTGCACACCGCCAGGTAGTCGATCTCGCCCGCCTCGGCGCGGCGGATCTGGTGGACGAGCTCGCGCACGTGTTTGGGGGAACCAGCCCAGCTACAGGACGGCAGGTTCGCGTCAGTGAGGCCGCGTACCGACAGGTGCAGCCTGATCTCGGTCACCGCCGCATCCCTTCGACTCCAACAGCGGCCGTCTCCTATTTCAGCAAGCCGGTCCCGTTGCCGTCCAAGGGGTTTCAGGCCAGCCCCGACGTCAGCCGGAAGGCCTTGCGCTCGCGACTGGGGCCGGGCGTCGGCGAGGTTCGGGGCGTCCCGGGGCAGCACGGTGACGTCCGTGGGCGGGGCGCAGGCCCGATTCAACCGTCGGCTTGGTCAGGGTGGGCTGGTGGCGCGGCATGACGGCGTTGGTCGGGCGGTGCTGGGCGAACAAGCCGGGTTCGGGCTCGGTGAGGACGCCGAGGCTGACCAGGCGCTTGAGCTTGTGCCGGGTGCTCTCGATGTTCTTCGGCACCCACTGGCAGCCGGTCCTGCCCTGGTACAGGATCGCGTTGACGATCTCCCGCATCTCGTAGCGGCCCTGATGCCCCGTCGGAGACGGATGGTCGGCCTTCCACGCCGAGATCACCGGCTCGATCAACGCCCATCGCCCATCGCTCATCGGACAAGTCACTCTTGTATGGCTTGCGGTCACTCACCCGAACAGCCCAGCAGGACCAAGCCGCGCGACCGGCCTGAATCGCCCCAGCCCACACAATCAGGTGACCACAAGACAGTCATACTGGCTCAGAACGTCCTCTGAGTGCACGGAACGGCGATGGCCCGGGCCGCTGAGCGGGCCGGGCCGTCGTTTGCCTTGGTGGGGGGGGGTGGGGTCAGGGGGTGGGGCGGAGGGTGGCGGTGGTGGTGCGGGCTAGCCAGACGCCTAGGAGGGCTTGGAGGAGGCTGATCAGGAGGGTGGCGGTGATCATCAGGGAGGCCAGGGCCGGGAGGCCGGCGAGGGCGGCGAGGGTGCGGGCGGTGCCGGCTACGGCTTCGCCGGTGGCGGTGCGCCAGAGGAGGGGGACGGCCCAGCCGGCGAGGGCGGCTGTGGTGGCGGTGAGGACGGCGGTGCGGGCTCGTTGGCCGCGCAGGGCGGTGGTGGTGCCGAGGGCGAGGCCGCAGAGGAAGGGGAGGTACCAGAGGGACCAGAGGGAGCCGAGGGCTATGACGGTGGTGGCAGTGAGGGTGAGGAGGAGGGGGAGGAGGGTGGGGGAGGGGTGTTGTTGCGTCATGGTGGTCAGGCTCCCGGTCGCAGGGTCCACACCTTGGTGGAGGCGGGTTGGTCGGCGGCCATCAGGAGCGGCGGGTTCCGGCCCTCCCACCAGTAGGGGATGAAGTTCCGGTACCAGGGTGAGGCCGGGTTCTCGCTCTGGCCGCCGGGGTAGACGGCCTGCGCGGTGGCGGTGTCCGGGCCCTTCCAGTCGACGACCATGCGCCAGCTCGGGCCGAAGGTGGAGTTCATGCCGCCGTCGGCCGCGTTGACCGTCCAGCGGTCGCCCTCGGCGGGTTTGGGGCCGTAGCCGAGGGCTTCGGCGCCGGTGAGGGAGGGGATCTGCCGGGTGTGGACGCGGTCCCAGGTCCAGGTGTCGGGGTCGTTGCCGAGGTCCTGGGACAGTTCGGAGACGGCCTGGGTGAACGCGGTGCGCATGGCGTCCGTCGCGGTGCGGGTCGGGCCGCCGGGGGAGGTGAAGGCCGGGTTGGTCGGGTCGTGCAGGGTCCAGGCTTCGAGGTTCTCGTCGAGGCTGGGCAGTGCGCTGGAGACCTTGAGGTACAGGCGGTCGCGTTCGACCGGCACCTTGGCGTGGTCCCACCAGGGCTGGAAGGTGGTCTCCAGGTAGTCGTTCCAGAAGGTCCACCAGATCGGCCCGCCGGCGACGCCGGGTTTCATGGTGTGGTCCCAGCGGTTCAGGACGTCGAGGGCGGCCTGTTGGCGGGGGTCGAGCTTCTGGTCGGCCAGGGCGGTCTTCAGGTGCGGCAGGATGACGGTGGCGAGGTAGTCCGTGACGTCGTTCTGCAGGGTGGCGAAGTCCGCGCTGGTCATCGCCTGGTGGCTCTCCAGGTACTGGTAGATCCGGTTGGCCCGGTAGCCGTTGTCGAAGGCGTTGAGCGTGGTGCCGATGTAGTACGGGTAGTCGGCGGAGACGGGGCGCTGGTTGGCCGTCGCGACCACGTGGTTCGGCGGGTTGTGGACCTGCGGGGTGGCGTCGAAGGGGATGGCGCCGACCACGTCGTACTCGCCGGTGCCGGGCATCGGGAACCAGGGGTTGCCGCCCTTGGTGAGGGGGAAGTACCCGGCGGCGACCACGCCGATGTTGCCGCCACCGTCGGCGTAGGCGAAGTTGAGCGTGGGGGCGTGCCAGTCGGCGAGCGCGGTGCGGAACTCCTGGTAGTCGCGGGCCTTGTTGACGGAGAGCAGGACGGCCAGGTCGGGGGAGGGGATGTTGCCCATCCAGCTGACCGAGGTGGTCTGCCCGGCCCTGGTCAGGACCGGCCCGTGCACGGTGAGGTCCACGGCGAGGTGTTCGGTGTCGCCGCCCCGGACCGGGATGGTGTACTCCACCCGCTGCATCGGGTGCCACGCGTTGTTCCAGAAGTACTGGCCGGGGTGGTCGGGGCTGGTCTGCTCGCTGTAGAAGACCGTCGACTGGTTCTGCCCGTCCGTCAGGGACCAGGAGATGTTGGCGTTGCGGCCGATCAGCACGCCGGGCATGCCGGCCATGCTGGCGCCGGTGACGTCGGTCTCCGGCGAGGACAGCGCGATCTGGTACCAGTACGAGGGCAGGGTCATCGGCAGGTGCGGGTCGCCGGCGAGCATCGCGTTGCCGCCGGCGACGGCCGGGCCGTTCGCCGCCCAGGCGTTGCTGTCCGGGAAGGTGTGGACCTGGGTGGCCGGGAGCGCGCGGATGGTGTCCAGCAGGGCGTGGGCCGCGGTCGCCTCCCCGGCGGGGTCGGGCTTCCCGGTGGGGGCGACGGGCGCGGGGCGGGGCTCCGACCGGTTGGCGGCGGCTTGGCCGTCGGGCCCGGCGGTGTTGACGTTCGCGGGCAGCGGCGCGATGCCGAGGTCGCGGTACGGCCCGACGTCGTACGGCCGCTGGTCGTTGGGCGCGTGGACCGGGAACCAGTCCATGGTGCGCTCCTCGCCGAGGGACTCCCGGAAGATCGCGTAGTCCAGCGGGGTGCTGGTGAAGTCCATGCTCTGGGTGAGGAGTTCCTGGATGACCAGGCTGTCGACCGGGGTCCAGTCGGCCGGGTAGACCCCGGTGAGGGAGAAGATCGCCGGCCACTGCCCGTTGTGGCGCAGCTCGGAGATCCAGGCGTTGATTCCCCGGGTGTAGCTGGTGAGGGCGCGGCCGGCCGGGCTGTCGGGTGGGGTGGCGGCCCAGGTGGCCTCGGCGGTGCGCAGGAGTCCCATCTGGAGTTCGAAGCGGTCGGACTCGACGCTCCCGGGCCCGTTGAGTTCCGCCAGGCGTCCGCGCCCGGCGCGCCGCTCCAGGTCGAGCTGGGCGAGCCGGAAGCGGGCGTGCAGGTAGCCCTGGGCCTGGAACAGGTCGGTGTCGGAGGCGGCCTTGACGGCGGGGACGCCGTTGTCGTCGAAGGCGACCGTGACCGGCGCGTTCAGGCCCGCCAGGGTGAGGGTCTCGGTGTGCGGGAGTTCGGCGCCGGCGGCGGAGTCCCACGCCCCGGCCCCGGGGACGAGGGCGGTTCCGAGGGCCGGGATGGGCCCGATGCCCAGCGCGAGCAGCGCGAGGACCAGGGCGGAGACTACGGCTGCCACCGCCGCGTGGGTGGCTGTGCGTATGCGCCGCGGCAAGTTGACTCCAGGGGTGCGAGGTTGGGCGGGTGCGGTGGGGCGGGACGAGGAGGGTAGATACCGGGGCCGGGGCTCAGGACCGTCAGGACCAGAAGTCGGCCATCGTGCGGTGGATGCCCTCGACGGTGGCCCGGAGCTCGGGGTGTCCGGGGGCGGAGCCGTAGACCGTGCCGATCAGCCACTCGGTGCCGGCCCGCCAGTCGGCCCGCCAGGACGGGTCGATCCGGGCGTCCACCAGGTCCACCCCGGGGAGGTGCTGGAGGCCGTCGAGCACCTCGGCGGGGCCGGGGGCGAGGCCGTCGGCGGGCGGGGAGATGAAGTACTGGAACGCCACCTTCGGGCAGCCTGTGCCCAGGGCGAGCACCGGCTCGGGCGGGTCGAACGCGCCGAGTGCCAGTTGGAGGGCGAGGACGAGCAGGTCCGTCCCGGCGGAGCGCTTGAGGACGTCCGAGACGTGCCCGCCCAGGCGGCCGTTGACCTCGATCAGCCGCGGCCCGTCGGGGGTGAACTTGATCTCGGTGTGGGTGACGCCCTCGCGGATGCCGAGCGCCCGCAGCGCGCGCTGCTCCAGGGCCACGACCTCGTCGGCCAGGCCGGCGGGGAGCAGGGCCGGGGTGAAGTAGCCGGTCTCCCGGAACGGGGGAGCCAGTGGCAGCTTGCCGGTGACCGCGACGGTGCGGATCTCGCCGTCGCGGATCGCGGACTCGACCGAGACGTAGTCGCCCCAGAACTCCCCCACCACGGTGGGGTCGCTGACCAGGTACTCCTCCAGCACGAACACCGCCGGGCTCGCCACGCCCTCGGTGAACTCGGCGTACCGGTCGGCCAGTTCGGCGGCGCTGCGGACCAGGCAGGTGTCCACGCTGCCGGCCCCCGAGCGGGGCTTGAGGACGGCGGGCAGCCCGGTCGCGGCGAGGGCCGGGCCGAGGTCGGTGGCGGAGTGGACCGTCCGGCAGGCGGTGGCCTGTACGCCCGCCGCCGCCAGGGCCTCGCGCTGGCGGAACTTGTCGACCAGGACCTCGACGGTGGCCCGGTCGTGGAACGGCAGGCCGCACCGCGCGGCCACGGCGGCCGCCGTCCGGAGCAGGTGGTCACTGAAGGTGATCACTCCGGCGGCGCCGAACTCGGCGGCCCGGTCGCACAGTTGCTCCTCGGTCAGGCCGGCCGTGTCCACCACGGTGGCCGACTTCGGCAGCTGGGCCAGGTCGGCGGCCACCTTCGGGTCGCCGAGGTCGCCGAGGAAGACCGCCGTGCACAGCCGCCGCCCGGCGGTCAGGACCCCGCGCGCGGTGGCCGAGCCCCGGCCGTAGACGACCAGCAGCACCGGGGGAGAAAGGGACGCCGGGGACGAAGGGGGCGCCGGGTTCGAGCCGCCCATGTCAGCGCTCCTGCGGCTGGTTCGGGCTGAACGCCGCGCGCTCGGCGGCGACGGAGCGGTGCTCCCAGGCCTCCCGGTCGCGCAGGTAGAGCGGCCGGTCGGCGACGATGGCCCGGGTCTCGGCCGAGCCCGCCGAGAGCCGCCACCGCACCGAGCCGGTGACGGGCGCCGAGCAGACCTCGATGAACGCCTGGCTGGCCCGGCGCAGTTCGCCGAACCAGCGGCCCTCCAGCGCCTCGCGGACCCACAGCTGCTCCTGGTTCAGCTTCTCCCGCAGCAGCTCGGCGGAGAGGGTGGCCGTCTCCAGGTGGCGGCGCGAGCGCAGCAGCAGCCAGGCGGCGGGCATCTCGCGGATCTCCAGCACCTTCGGGCCGTGGCCCAGGTGTTCGAGCCCGCTGTACCGGCCGAGGCCGTGCGCGCCGACCAGGCGGTTGAGGGTGTCGATCAGCTCGGTCAGCGGCAGCCGGCGGCCGTCCACCGCGACCGGACGGCCCGCCTCGAACGCGACCTCGACGGCCTCCGGGGCCTCGGCGGGGCGCAGCGCGCTCCACTGGTAGAGCCGCTCGGGCACGGCGTGGTCCTCGGGGTCGTCGAGGATCCCGGACTCGAACTCCCGGCACCACAGGTTGGAGTCGCCGCTGACCAGCCGCTCGCTCAGCTGCTCCAGGCCGGCTTCCTTGAGCTCGCGCATCTTCTGGTCCCGGTCCACCGGGTCCAGGTCGTACGGGCTGCCGTAGCGCCCGGCGAAGCCGAGCAGTTCGAGGGCGCCGTTGAGCCGGCGCAGGGTGTTCTGGGAGCGGTTGGCGGTGTGCAGCACGGTGGTGGCGCCGAGTTCGCGGGCGGTGTCGACGGCGACCTTGGCGATCAGCGGGCGGCTGAGCGAGGAGCTGACCGGGTGGGTGTCGAGGTAGACGGCGTGCGCGGCGATGGCCGGGCGGACGTAGTCCTCGGCGAACTCCTGCCGGCCGTCGACCAGGTGCAGCCGGATGCCGAGCCGGTCGGCGATCCGCTGCTTGTGCTCGCTGCTCTCGTCCTCGCCGAGGTCGACGCTGACGGCGTGGACGTTGCGGGCGCCGGCCCGGGCCAGGCGGTGCAGCAGGTAGCTGCTGTCCAGCCCGCCGCTGAACAGGGTGACGACGGGGGCCGACGGATCGCGGGCGATCGCGTCGAGCTCGCCGAAGGAACGGACGACCTGGGGAGTCACCGCGATCCCTCCGTTCCCTGCTCGGCCAGGGCGGCGGTGAAGGCCGTCACCGTGGGCTCGTCGTACATCAGGTGCATCGGGACCTCGACGCCGAGCAGCGCCTCCAGCCTGCGGGTGGCGCGGACCACCTTGAAGGAGTCCCCGCCGATCTCGAAGAAGTCGTCGTCCGGGCCGATGGCGGGCAGTCCGAGGACCTCGCACCAGACCGTGGAGACGGTGGCGGCCACGCTGTCGCCGGGCGGTGCTTGCGGTTCGTCGGTGACGGTGGGCAGGACGGCCCCGGCCCGTTCGGTCAGCAGGGCGCGGTCCAGCTTGCCGTTGGCGGTCAGCGGCATCGAGTCGACGGCGGCCAGCGACGCCGGGACCATGTACGAGGGCAGGGCGCCGCGCAGCGTCTCGCGCACGGCGGCGGTGACGCTCGCGGGCTCGGCGCCGGGTGCGAGCACCAGGAAGCCGACCAGCCGGGCGTCGCTGCCGCGGCCGTGGGCCACCATGGCCGCCTGCCGGACCTCGGGCACCCGCAGGGCGGCGGACTCGATCTCGCCCAGTTCGATCCGGTAGCCGCGGATCTTCACCTGGAGGTCGACCCGGCCCAGGAACTCCAGGCCGCCCACCGGGTGGGTACGGACCAGGTCGCCCGAGCGGTAGAGCGGGCCGGGGCCGTCGCCGAGGTGGTCCGGGACGAAGCGCTCCGCGGTGAGCTCGGGCCGGTTGAGGTAGCCGAGGGCGAGGCCCTCGCCGCCGATGTAGAGCTCGCCGGGCTCGCCGTCCGGCACGGGCTTGCCGTCCTCGTCGAGGATCCACAGGGTGGTGTCCTCGATGGCCGGGCCGATGTAGACGGTGTCCAGGCCGGGGTCGCGCGGGGGCACCCAGGCGGTGCAGTAGATGGTGCACTCGCTCGGCCCGTAGAGGTTGGTGAGCGGCGCGGTGGACTGGGCGTGGAAGCGGCGGACCAGCTCGGGCGCGAGCGGCTCGCCGCCGGTGAGGACGCGCCGCAGGCCGTCGAAGCGCTCCTCGGGCCCGCGGGCCAGCAGGAACAGCTCCAGCAGCGAGACCACGCAGTAGAAGATGGTGATGTCGGCCGCGCGGATGGTCTCGGCGAGGTAGTCGGCGTCGCGCTGGCGGCCGGGGGCGGCGATGACGATGGTGGTGCCGGTGATCAGCGGCCAGTACACCTCGATCAGGAACATGTCGAAGCTGCACGCGGTGTGGTGCAGCATCCGGTCGTCCGGGCCGAGTCCGTGGCCGCGCTGGAGCGCCCGCAGGCGGGTGGTCACCGCGCGGTGCGGGATCAGCGAGGCCTTGGGCCGGCCGGTGGAGCCGGAGGTGTAGATGACGACCGCGGGCTGCTCGGCGAGGTCGGCCGCCGGCTCGAACGGGACGGCCGGGCGGGCCGCCGCGCACTCGTCGACGGTGACGATCTCGGTGCCCGGCAACTCGGGGAAGCGGGAGCGCAGTTCGGGGGTGGTGATCAGCAGCCGGGGCGTGCAGTCGGCCAGCATGTCGAGGGTGCGGGCGACCGGGTCGTTGACGTCGAAGGCGACCTGGGCGGCGCCGGCCAGGATCACCCCGGCCACGGCGACCACGAAGTCGGCCGAGCGCTCCAGGTAGACCGCGACCCGCTCGCCCGGGCGCACCCCCCGCTCGCGCAGCAGCGAGGCGACCCGCACGGTGCGGTCCCTGAGCTCGCCCGCGAGCAGGACCCGGTCGCCGTCGACCACGGCGGGCTGCGCCGGATCGGCCTCCCAGCGGGAGAGCAGCAGGGTGTCGAGCCGTCGTTCGCCGTCGTCGAGAATCGTGGCCGTAGAGCTAGCCATGGAGGTTGTGTCCAATCGGTGTGGTCGGTGCAGGGGCGTCCCGGCGGCCGGGGCCGGCCGGGACGCCGGTTGGTTCACTGGTCGGCGTCGGCCAAGGCGTCGGAGCCCGGGGTGTCGGAGCCCGAAGCGTCGGCGTCGGCGGCCAGGGCCGGGCCGATGGCCGCGGTGAGGTCGCGGACCGTGGAGGAGTCGAAGAGCAGCTCGATGTCGAGCGAGCAGCCGAGTTCCGCCTCCAGCCGGGAGACCAGTCGCAGGGCGCGCAGCGAGTCGCCGCCCAGCTCGAAGAAGTCGTCGTCCAAGCCGACCTCGGGCAGGGCCAGGACCTCGCGGAACAGCCGGGCCACCAGCGCCTCGTGGTCCGCCGTGCCGCTCGGCCCGCCGGTCGGCGCGGCCTCGTCGGCGAACCCGGCCGGGGTGGGCAGGGCGAGCAGGTCGGTCTTGCCGGCCGGGGTGAGCGGCAGTTCGGCGAGGACGGTGACCGCCTCGGGGACCATGTACGAGGGCAGCGAGCGCCGCAGCCCGGCCTGGACGCCGGCGGCGTCGAGCGGGGCGCCCCGGTCGGCGGGCACCACCCAGGCGACCAGGCGGCCCTCCCGGACGGCGACCGCGGCGGCCGCCACCTCGGGCAGGGCCAGCAGGACCTGCTCGATCTCGCCGGGCTCGATCCGGTAGCCGCGCAGCTTGAGCTGGCGGTCCATCCGGCCGAGCAGCTCGATCCGCCCGTCGGGCAGGCGGCGGGCGTGGTCGCCGGTGCGGTACATCCGGCCGCCCGTGAACGGGTCGGTGACGAACCGCTCGGCCGTCAGCTCGGGCCGCTGCCAGTAGCCCTGGGCGACGCCGTCGCCGCCGATGCACAGCTCGCCGACACAGCCGACCGGCAGCAGTTCGCCGTCCACGGTGTCCAGCACGTGCAGCACGGTGTTGGCGATCGGGCGGCCGACGGTGACCCGGGTGGTGTCGGCGGTGATCCGCTCGACGCTGGAGTACACGGTGGTCTCGGTCGGCCCGTACATGTTCCACAC
Source organism: Kitasatospora sp. NPDC058492 (assembly GCF_042720685.1). NCBI lineage: Bacteria > Bacillati > Actinomycetota > Actinomycetes > Kitasatosporales > Streptomycetaceae > Kitasatospora > Kitasatospora sp. NPDC058492. The sequence goes on along the minus strand of NZ_JBHXMU010000014.1, from coordinate 82,813 downwards.
CGACTCGCCGCGCTCGGCCAGCGGCGCCGCCAGGTCCGCGGGGAAGGCCTCGCCGCAGCTGTAGAGCCGGGGCCGGCCGGCGCCCTGCCAGTCGGAGTCCAGCAGCGCCCGGTAGCGGGACGGGGTGGCCTGGAGCGCGGTGATGCCGTGCTCGACGCTGTAGCGGTCGAGTTCGCGGCCGCTCAGCCCGAGCGCCTGGCCGCCCACGTGCACCGTCGCGCCGACGGCGAGCGGCACCAGCAGCTCGGCCAGCGAGGTGTCGAAGCTGAGCGTGGTGAGGGCGAGGAAGCGGGTGTCGCCGTCGAGGCCGGGGTGACGGCGGGCCAGGCTGTCCACCAGGTTCGCCAGCGCCCGGTGGCCGACGGCGACGCCCTTGGGGCGGCCGGTGGAGCCGGAGGTGAACATCAGGTACGCGAGGCCGTCCGGGGCGGCGCCCGGCAGCTGGGCGGTCTCCTGGAGCGTCAGGTCGGCGGCGGCCAGGTCCAGGGAGGCCAGGTCGACGGCGGCGCCGTCCCAGCCGGCCAGCGCGGGCGCGCCGGTCGCGTCAGTGAGCACCACGGCCGGGGCCGCGTCCGCCAGGACGAGGCCGATCCGCTCCACCGGGTGGGCCGGGTCGAGCGGGACGAACGCGGCCCCGGCCCGGGCGACGGCCAGCATCGCGGTCACCAGGTCGGCGCTGCGGCCCAGGCAGACGCCCACCCGGTCGCCGGCGCGTACGCCGCGCGCGGCCAGCTGCCGGGCCAGGGCGTCGGCCCGCCGGTCGAGCTCGCGGTAGCTGTACCGGGTCTGCTGGTCGACCACCGCCGGGTGGTCCGGGCGGCTGCGGACCGCGTCGTCGATCAGCCCGGACAGCAGGGCCGACGGCTCGCCGCGGTCGATCTCGCTGCCGTTCCAGGTGTCGAGCTGGCGGGCGCGGGCCGCCTCGGGGACGGCCAGCAGCTCCCGGACCGGGCGGCCGGGCTGCGCGGCGATGCGGGTCAGCACCGCGACGACGTGGTCGAGCAGCGCGGCGGTCTCCTCCGGGGTGATCCGCCCGGCGTCCACCACCGCCTGGAGCTGCATCTCGGCGGCGGCCCGCACGACCAGGGTGACCGGGTAGTTGGTCCGGGTCTCGTAGCGGACGTCGCTGACCGTGACCGCGCCGTGGGAGAGCACCGCCTCGGTGCGGTCCGGGTAGTTCTCGACCACCACGACGGTGTCGAACAGCGGTACGCCGGGCGCGGTGTCGGCCCAGCGCTGGATGTCGGTCAGCGGGGTGTGCTGGTGGTCCAGCAGCGGGTGGCGGGTCGCGGCGTGGCGAGCGAGCCACTCGTCGCCGGGCAGCTCCCGGTCGATCCGCACCCGCACCGGGACGGTGTTGATGAACATCCCGAGCATCTGGTCCGCCCGGTCCAGGTCGACGGGGCGGCCCGAGACGGTCACGCCGACCACCACGTCGTCGCGGCCGGAGCAGCGCGCGACCGTCCCCGCCCAGGCGGCCTCGACCAGGCTGCTGAGCGTGGTCGCCTTGCCGGCGGCCAGCCGCCGCAGCGCGGTGACGGTCTCGGCGGGCAGCTCGGCCCGCACCGTGCGGAAGTCGCCGGACGGCTTGGCGCCCGGGCGCACGCCCGGCAGGCTCAGCGTCGCCGGCTCGCGGTAGCCCGCCAGGTAGCCGGTCCAGAACGCGCGGTCGCGCTCGGCCTCCTGACGGCCCAGCCAGGCGATGTACTCGCGGAAGGCGGGCGGCGCGGGCGCCTCGGCGGCGTCACCGGAGAGTCCGGCGGTGACCTCGGCCAGCAGCAGCGCGGCGGACCAGCCGTCCAGCAGCAGGTGGTGGTACGTCCACACCACCAGGTGCTCGTCGGGCAGGCGCAGTACCAGCAGCCGCATCAGCGGCGGCCGGGCCAGGTCGAAGCGCTCGCGGGCGCGCTGCTCCAGCTCCTCGGCGACGGCGCGCTCCCGGGCCGGCTCGTCCAGCCCGGACAGGTCGCGGAACTCGATCGGCAGGTCCGCCTTGGGCAGCACCACCTGGTGCGGGGTGCGGATCCGCTCGCGGACGAAGGCCGTGCGCAGCACCGGGTGCCGGGCGATCGCGCGCTGCCAGGCGGCGCCCAGCTCGGCCAGGTCCAGTTCGCCGCGCACCCGGAAGGTGGTCAGCTCGACGTACAGGCCGTGCTCGGGGGAGGTGGTGCTGTGGAAGAGCATCCCCTCCTGGGTCGGCGAGAGCGGGTAGATGTCCTCGATGTCGTTCACTTGGTGTCCTCTCCTGACCGGAACAGGGCGAATACCCGGGCCAGGTCGTCTTCGCTGAGGTCCGCGTCCGAGAACGCCTCGCCCGACCCCTTCGCGGGGGCCGGATCGGGCTCGGTGGGAGCGGTGGGCGGGGCGGGGGTGTCGGACGCCGGCTCGGCGGCGGGCGCGCGGTCCGCGCGCAGCCGGGCGGCGAGCTGTCCGACGGTGGGGTGGGCGAAGAGGTCGCCGGGGGAGACGGTCAGGCCCTGCCGCTGGAGTTCGGCGGTGATCTGGACGATCAGCAGGGAGTCGCCGCCGAGTTCGAAGATGCTGTCCTCGGGGCCGATCCGGGGGACGCCGAGCAGCCGGGACCAGACCGCGGAGATCTGCTCCTCCAGCCCCTCGGGGCCGGTCGCCGGGGCGGCCTGCGGCGTGGAGGGTGCGGCCTGCGATGCGGCCGGGACGGGCGCGGCCGGCCCGGCCGCGCGGGGGCTGACCAGCACGTGCGGGAGGTGACGGTTGGCCAGGATCCGGTCGAAGGCCAGCAGGCCCTCCCGGGTCGGGATGCCGTCTTCCGCGTCTGGGCCGGGAACGTCCGGGCCAGGAGAGCCCGGGCCGGGGGCGGCCGGGGCCGGGCGCAGCACGAAGCCCTCGACGAGCACGGCCGCAGTGCCGTCCGGCCCGGCGACGACCACGTCGACGACCAGCGTGTCGCCCGCCCCGGCGTCACCGGAGCGGCGGTCGACCCGAACCACGGCTTCGGGGCCGAGCGGGCCGAGCACCACCAGGCGGCGGTAGGCGACCGGCAGGTGGCTGCCGGTGCGGGCGGTGACGGCGCCGGTGGCGGTGTCCAGCAGCGCGGGGTGCAGCGGGTGCGCGGCCAGGTCGCCGTGGAACGCCTCGGGCAGGCGCAGCCGCAGCATCGCCTCGCCGCGCCCGTCCTCGCGGACCTCGGTGACGCTCTCCCAGCGCGGCCCGGTGCGCAGGCCGCTGGCGCCGCCGGGCTGCTCCCCGGCGGCGGAGGGCACCGCGACCTGCGGCACCGGGGCGCAGCGGGCCGCGAGGCCGTCGAGGTCCAGGCGCTCGGGGGAGCCGCCCCCGTACGGTGCGATCCGGCCCTGGGCGTGCGGCCTGGACGGCACGGCGGTGGAGCGGACCTCCCACAGGTGCCCGCCGTCGGGCGCCGGACGCAGCCGCAGGGTGACCTCGGGCGGGGCGTCGGCGGGCATCCGCAGCGGGTGGGTGAAGACCGCGTCCAGCTCGACCGGCCCGTCCCCGACCGCCAACCGGTGCCCGGCGACGGCGAGTTCGAGCAGCGCGGTGCCGGGCAGGACCGGGACGTCGCCGATCCGGTGCTCCTCGGCCGGCCAGACGCTCTGGTCGGTGCGGCGCAGCCGCAGCTCCACCGTCCCGTCCGGCTCCGCCCGGCGGGCGTCGAACAGGGCGTGGTCGAGCACCTCGCCGCCGTCGAGCCAGTCGTGCAGGCCGGACCGCACTGCCATGCCGGTCTGCGACCAGCGGTCCCAGCCGATCGACACGGCGGCCCGGGTGCCGGCGGCGAAGCTGTCCAGGAAGGCGTTGGCGCCGGTGTAGTCGGCCTGGCCGACCGCACCGGTGACCGCCAGCACCGAGGAGCAGAGCACCAGCACCGGCCGGTCCACGGCCGTCAGCCGCTCCAGCAGGACGGTGCCGAGCACCTTGGGGGCGAGCACCCGCGCCATCTCCCCGGCGCTGCGCAGCGCGGTGACACCGCCGCCGGGCACCCCGGCGGCGTGCACCACCCCGGCGATCGGGCCGTACGCGGCCCGGACCCGGTCGAGCGCGGCGCCGAGCGCGGCCTCGTCGGTGACGTCCGCCTGGACGAGGCAGAGCCGGGCGCCGTGCGCCGTCAGCCCGGCGAGGGCCTCGGCCAGCTCCGGCGGGCAGCTCGCGGCGGGCGCCGCGCCCTCGGGGCGCAGGCTCCGCCAGCCGGCGCCGTCGGGGACGGCACGGCGGGTGAGCAGGACGAGCGTCCGGCCGGCGTCCTCGGCGAGGTGGCCGGCCACGGCCAGACCGATCCCGCCCAGGCCGCCGGTGACCAGCCACACGCCGGACGGCGCGGCGGGCTGCGGCCCGGCCGGGTCGGTGAGGACGGGACGCTCCGGGGCCGGCACCAGGTGCGCCCGGCCGCGGACGGCGGTCAGCGGCGCCGCAGCGCGCCCGGCGCGCAGCTGCGCCACCACGGTCTGCGCCGCCAGGGCCAGTTCCTCGGGCTCCCGGGTCGGGCAGTCCAGGTCGAGGGCCTGGACGGTGACGCCGGGCAGCTCCTGCGGCAGCACCCGCACCGCGCCCAGCCCGGCGGCGGCCTGCGGGGTGCGGGCGGGCTGCCCGTGCACCCCGTGGGCGGCGTCGGTGACCAGCAGCATCCGCAGCGGCCGGCCGGGGAACGCCTCGCCCAGGGCCCGGGCCAGCTGGACCGGGACGGTGAGGGCGCGCAGCGCGCCGTCGGCCGCCTCGCCCGGGGTGGCCCGGTGCAGCGGCGGGGTGTCCAGGGCCCAGCAGGAGAGGACGGCGTCCGGTGCGGTGCCGCGCGCGGCCAGGGCGGCGGCCAGCGCGGGGAAGGCGGCGGGGTCGTCGGCGTCGAGCGTGAAGGGGGCGTCGAGCGTGAGCCCGGTGGGCGCCCCGGCGCGGGCGCGGACCAGGCTGACCTGGGCGCCGGCGGCGGCGAGCTCTCCGGCGACGGCCTCGGCGAGGCCGGACTCGTCGGCGAGCAGGAGCACCGACGACGGGAGCGGGCCGGTGCCGGACGGCGGCAGCGCCTGCGTCCAGGACACGACGTGCAGCCAGTCGTCCACGCCGCTCGCACCGTCGGAAACCTGCGCGGAGGCGGCGGGGCTTTGGAGGGTGGTGGCGGTGGGCTCGGCGGCGGCGGGCTCGAACCAGTGCCGGGTGGGCTCGAACGGGTAGCCCGGCAGCGAGACGTGCCGGCGCCCGGCCCGCTCGCCGAGGGCGGACCAGTCGACCTCGGCGCCCCGCTCCCACAGTCGGGCCAGCGCGGTGAGCCGGGCCGGCGGCTGGTCCGGGGCGGGCGCGGCGCCGCCGAGGGCGGGCAGCGCGGGGCGCCCGGCGCCCAGGGTCCGTACGGCGAAGCCGCTCAGGCCCCGGCCGGGGCCGAGCTCCAGCAGCGGGCCGTCGCCCGGCAGCGCGGCGAGCGCGTCGGCGAAGCGGACGGTGTGCCGCAGCTGGCGCGCCCAGTACTGCGGCGACGCGGCCTCCTCGGCGGTGAGCTCACGCCCGGTCAGGCCGGAGACGAGCGGCACGGCGGGCGCCTGGACGGGCACGGTGGCGACCAGCCGGGCGAACTCCTCCAGCAGCGGTTCGGCGTCCCGGGAGTGGAAGGCGTGCCGCACGGCCAGCTGCCGGGCGGCCACGCCGCGCGCGGCCAGCCGTTCGGCGAGCCGCGCGACCGCCTCGGGGGCGCCGGCCACCACGCAGCGGTCGGGCGCGTTGACGGCGGCCAGCTCCGGCCCGGCCGGGTCGTCCAGCAGGGCGCGCAGCTCCGGCTCGGGCAGCGGGACGCTGAGCATCGCGCCGGGCGCCATGGTGCCCATCAGCCGGCCGCGTTCGGCCACCAGCCGGGCGGCGCCGGGCAGGTCGAAGACGCCGGCGGCGCAGGCGGCCGCGAACTCGCCGACGCTGTGCCCGGCGAGTGCGACCGGTCGGATGCCGAGCCCCGTCCACCACGCGGTGAGCGCGTACTCCACCGCGAACAGGGCCGGCTGGGCGGTCTCGGTCCGGTCGAACAGGTCCGGGTGGGCCGGGTCGAGCAGCAGCTCGCGCAGCGGCGCCGTGGTCCACGGCCGCAGGGCGTCCAGGCAGCGGTCGAGCGCGGCGCGGAAGAGCGGCTCGGCGCGGTACGGCTCGGCCGCCATGCCGGGGTGGCCGGCCCCCTGCCCGGGGTAGAGGAAGGCGACCTTCTGGCCGGTCCCGACGGCCTGGACGGCCTGGGCGGCGGGGGACGCCTCGCCCGAACGACCGGTCAGGACGGCGCGCCGCCACGGGTGCTGGCGCCGCCTGGTCTGGAGGGTGAACGCGGCATCGCCCGCGTCGGGCGCACCGGGGCCGGCCAGCGCCGCGCCGATCCGCTCGGCGGCCCGGTCGAGCGCCCGCTCGCTCCTGGCGGACAGCGGCAGCAGCTCCCACTGCGCCGGCTCGGCGGCGGGCGCGGCGGGCAGCGGCGGCGCGTCCTGGAGGATCAGGTGGGCGTTGGTGCCGCCGATGCCGAAGGAGCTGACGCCCGCGATCCGGGCGCCGTCGCGGCCGGACCACGGCTCGGCCTCGGTCAGCACCCGGAACAGGCCCGGGGCCAGCTCGGGGCTGGGGCTCTCGAAGTGCACGGTCGGCAGCAGCGTGCGGTGCTGGAGCGCGAGCACCGTCTTGATCAGCCCGGCCATCCCGGCGCAGGTGTCCAGGTGGCCGACGTTCGACTTGACCGCGCCGAGCACCCGTCGGGAGTCCGGGGCGTCCGCGAACACCCGGCCCAGTGCGGCGAGTTCGATCCGGTCGCCGAGCGCGGTGCCGGTGCCGTGCGCCTCGATGCAGGAGACCTCGCCGGGCGTGACCCCGGCCACGGACTGGGCCGCCGAGACGACCCGGACCTGTCCGTCCAGGCTCGGCGCGGTGAAGCCGACCTTGCGGTTCCCGTCGTTGTTGACCGCCGAGCCGAGCAGCACGGCCCGCACGGTGTCGCCGTCGGCGACCGCGTCGGCCAGCCGCTTCAGCACCACCACGCCGACGCCGCTGCCGAAGACCGTGCCGGTCGCGTCGGCGTCGAAGGGGCGGCAGTGCCCGTCGGCGGAGAGGATCCCGCCCTCGGCGTGCAGGTAGCCGAGTCCCTGGCCGATCCCGGCGGAGACGGCGCCGGCCAGCGCCACGTCGCACTCGCCGCTGAGCAGCGCCTCGGCGGCCAGGTGGACCGCGAGCAGGGCGGAGGAGCAGGCGCTCTGCACGCTCAGGCTCGGGCCGGTCAGGCCCAGCCGGTAGGAGGTCTGGGTGGCGAGGTAGTCCTTGTCCCCGGCGGCCAGCCACTGGACGTCGGCCCGGTCGGCCAGGTGGGCCGCGTTGGGCAGCAGGTGGTGCGTCAGGTAGGAGTTGAAGCCGGCCGCGGCGTAGACGCCCACGCCGCCCTCGACGCCGTCGGTCAGCTGCCCGGCGTCCTCCAGCGCGGTGACCGCGCACTGCAGGAACAGCCGGTGCTGGGGGTCCATCAGCTCGGCGTCGCGGGGCGGGATGCCGAAGTACTCGGCGTCGAACTCCGCGAGGCCCTCCAGCACGCCGCCCGCCCCGACGAACCGGGGGTCGGCCAGCCGCTCGGCGGGGACGCCCAGGGCCGCCAGCTCCTCGGGGCTCCGGAAGGTGACGCTCTCGCGGCCCGCGACCAGGTTGGCCCAGAAGGCCCCGGCGTCGGGAGCTCCGGGGAACCGGCAGGCGAGGCCGGTCACGGCGATCGCGTCCGGCAGGTCCGGCGGTGCGGCGGCCGGGCCCCCGGGGGCGTGGGTGGTCATCGGGCTTTCTCCTCATGGGTGGTGATGCGACGCGGCTCGCGGGGGTCCGGCGGCCGACACCCGGCACGGGGTGCGGGGTGTCGGCCGCCGGCCGTCGGGGTCAGCCGGTCGGGCCGGTGCCGGAGCCGCCTCGGCGGGCGGCGCGGCGCCGTTCGTGGTGCTGCCGGCGGTCGCCGCCGGCGGGCTGTGCGGTGTCGGGTGCGGCGGTGTCCGAGGCGGGCTCGGGCGCTGATGCAGCCGGTGCCGCTGGTGCAGCCGGTACCGCCTGCGGCGCCGGGGCGGCGGTCGGGCGGTCCAGCAGCTCGGCCAGGTGACGGATGGTCGGCCGGTCGAACATCTCGACCACCGAGAGCTCCTGCCCGAAGTCCTCGGCGATCCGCCGCTGGACCCGGACCAGGTGGATGGAGTTGGCGCCGGCCTCGAAGAAGTTGGTGTCGACGCCGACCTCCGCCCCGTCCATCACCTCCCGCCACAGCTCCGTGAGCCGCTCCATCGCGCCGAGCGCGCTCGGCCGGTGCGCCGCCGGTGCCGCCGCGAGGGCGGGGACGACGGGGACGGCGGAGACGACGGCGGGGGCGGGCACCGAGGCGCCCAGCCGGGCGAGCGCCGCCCGGTCGACCTTGCCGTTGGCGGACAGCGGCAGCGCCTCGACCGCCCGCACCCGCTGCGGAACCATGTAGCCGGGCAGCCGTTCGGCTAGCGCGTCGCGCAGCGCGGCCGTCCAGTCGGTGCCGGAGCCGGGCTCCTCGGCGGCCGCGTTCAGCGGCCGGCCGCCGACGAGCGTGTGCAGCACGCGCTGGCCGTCCTCCAGCCGCAGCGCCTCGCGCAGCGGCTCCGGGAAGACGTCGCCGATCGGGCAGAGTGCCACCGCGCAGTCGGCGGCGCGGTGACGCAGCAGCTGCGCCATCGCCCCGGCCTCCAACAGGCAGAAGCGGTCGGCGAGTTCGCCGTACACCGGGGCGATCGCGGCGGTCCGGGAGACCAGGAAGACGGCGAAGCCGGCCTGGTCGAGCAGCGGCCCGTTGGCCTCGCTGTAGAGCGCCCGGTCCAGGGCCCGGGCCGAGCCCGGCGCGCCGTCGAGGGCGACCAGCGCCGGCCCAGCCGGGTCGACGTAGTAGGTGCCGGCCGGCAGGCCCGCCACCTTGCCGGGGGCGACGGCCAGGTAGGTCTGCACCGGGTACAGGCCGCCGGCCGAGCCGTAGGCGTACCGGGGCACGCCGTCCTCGTCCTGGCGGGCGAGCACGGTCAGCAGCGCGTGCAGGTCGGCCAGCCGCACGGGGGCGTCGGCGAAACCGGTGGCGGCGCCGCGCAGGGCGGCGGCCCGGCGCAGGTCCAGGGTGTCGGTCGGCAGGGCGAAGGGCAGGACCTCGCGGCCCGCCAGGTCGGCGCGGCGGCCGGGCTGGCGCAGGCGCGCCTCCAGCCGGCGGACCCGCTCGGCGTCCAGGGCAGGGGCCACCGCGGGAGCGGGGGCGGCGGGCTGCGGCCGGGCGGCCTCGCGGACCACGAAGGCCGCGAGCCGGGCGCCGAGCCCGTTGCCCTCGACCAGCGCCGCCGCCTCCCGGACGCCGTCCATCCGGACCAGCGCCGACTCGATCTCGCCCAGCTCGATGCGCATGCCGCGCACCTTGACCTGGCAGTCCTCCCGGCCGAGGAACTCCAGCTCGCCGTCGGGCAGCAGCCGGGCCAGGTCGCCGGTGCGGTACAGGCGCTCCCCGGTGACCGGGTGGGTCGGGAACGCCCGGGCGGTGAGCTCGGGCGCGTTGCGGTACCCGACGGCCAGGCCCACGCCGGTGATGAACAGGGCGCCGGCGACGCCGACCGGGCGCGGCCGGAAGGCCTCGTCCAGGACGACCATGCCCTGGTTCCGCATCGGCCGCCCGTACGGGATGCTCGGGCGGCCCGGCTCGACCGCGCCGATCGGGTGCAGCACGGACCAGATCGACGCCTCGGTGGCGCCGCCCAGGCTGATCACCTCGGCCTTGGGCGACAGCGCGCGGACGTGGTCGGGCATGCCGACGGGGATCCAGTCGCCGCTGAGCATGACCAGGCGCAGCGACTCCAGGTCGGCGGCCGGGTTGCCGCCGGCGTACGCGAGCAGCATCTCCATCAGCGCGGGGACGGAGTTCCAGACGGTGACGCCGTGCTCGGCGACCAGCCGGGACCAGCGCGCGGGGTCGCGCTCCTCCCCGGGACCGACGAGCACCAGCGCGGCGCCGGCGGCGAGGGTGCCGAACAGGTCGTAGACCGAGAGGTCGAAGCCGAGCGAGGAGAGGCCGAGGACGCGGTCGGCGGGGCCGACCCGGAAGCGGTCGTTGACGTCCACCACGGTGTTGAGCGCGCCGCGGTGGTCGATCATCACGCCCTTGGGGTCACCGGTGGAGCCCGAGGTGTAGATGACGTACGCGAGGTCCGCCGGGGTGGTGGGCGCCGGGGCCGGCTCGGTGTCGGCCGGGGTGGCCAGCGCCTGGTCGAAGCCGAGCAGGGTGACGCCGGCCGGCACCGCGTCGGCCGCGTCCCAGGACTCCCGGGCGAGCAGCGCGGTGGCGCCGGCGTGTTCGAGCGAGCGGGCGACGCGGGCGGCCGGCAGGCCGGCGTCCAGCGGCAGGTAGGCGCCGCCGGCCCGGATCACGCCGATCGCGGCCGCGACCTGCTCCCAGCCCCGGTCGGCGCGCACGCCGACCAGGTCGCCGGGGCCGACGCCGGCGCCGCGCAGCGCGTGGGCCACGGCGGCGGAGGCGCGCTCCAGCTCGCCGTAGGTCACGGTGCCGGTGGCCGAGACCACGGCGGTCCGCCCGGGGGCGGTGCGCGCCTGGGCGAGGAACGGCTCGTGCAGCAGCCCGTCGGGCCGCGGGCCGTCCGTGGCGTTGAGCGCGCGGTAGGCCTCGGCGTGGGCGGCGGGCAGGGCGGCCAGGTACGGGTCCGTCCAGGCGTCGGGCCGCTCGGCGAGGGCGGTGAGCAGGCCGGTGTAGGCCTCGAACATCGCGTCGAGCAGGCCCTCGGGGAAGAGCTCCTCGACGGCGTCCCAGGTCAGCCGCAGCCGGCCCTCGTCCTCGGAGATCTGGTGGTCCAGCCAGACCTGGGGGGTCTGGGTGATGGTGTGGGCGACCTTGGCGCCGAGTTCCCGCAGGACCCGGCTGCCGCCGACCTCGCCGGCGCCGAGCTCGCTGGTGAAGACGACCGGCATGGCGGCGTCGGCCACCCCGCGCCGGCGGGCCAGGTCGCCGCCGACCCGCACGCCGCTGACCAGCTGGTGGTCCAGGTCCTCCCAGAGCCGGTCCTGGAGCCGGCGGGCCCGGTCGGCGAAGGAGCCGGCCGTGGCGCCGTCCACCTCGAAGAGGCTGAGCGCGGTGAAGTCGCCGACCATGGCAGCCAGGTCGGGGTGCTCGCCGACGCGGTTGAACAGGGTCAGGTTGAGGGTGAAGCGGTCGGCCGCCGCCCAGGTGCCGAGCACGGTGGCGTAGGCGGCCAGGGCGAGCGCCGAGGGCGTGACCCGGCCGGCGGCGGCCCGGCTCTTCAGCCGCTCCCACAGCTCGGCGGGCAGGTGCGCCTCGCGGCGGTGGAACCTGGTCTGCGTCAGCTCCTCGGGGCGCCGCGCCAGCGGCAGCGCGGGGGCGGGCGGCAGGGTCTCCAGGCGGCCGTGCCAGTAGTCGAGGTCGCGTTGCAGCGCGGGGCCCTCGCGGCGGGTCTGTTCGGCCAGCACGTAGTCGCGGAACGAGAGCTCCATCGGGCGCGGGTCGAGCGAGCCCTGGTAGATCGCCAGCAGCTCGCGCAGCAGGATCTGCACGCTGCCGCCGTCGGCGATCAGGGTGTCGATGCTCAGGTGCAGCCGGGCGTCGGTGCCCTCGGTCCGGCTGGCGTGCAGTTCGAACAGCGGCCAGGTGTCGGCGGGCAGCACCTGGTGCGACATCCGGGCGCGGGTCCCGGCGAGGGCGTCGGCCCGCTCGGGCTCCGGCAGCCCGCGCAGGTCCTCGACGGCCAGCTGGTACGCGGGCACCTCGGGCAGGATGCGCTGGGTGCCGTCCTCGGCGAAGACCAGGCGCAGCGCGTCGTGCCGCCGCACCAGGGCCTGCCAGGCGTCCTGGAGGCGCTGCGGGTCGACGTCGGCGACGTCCACTTCGAGGTAGAGGTGGCAGGCGACGTCACCGCCGACGGCGCCGCTGCGGCCGATCCAGTACGCGCGCTGCACGTCCGTCAGCGGGAAGGGCTCGTGGCGGCGGGCCGGGTCGGGCCGCAGCTCGACCGGTTCGGCGGGCGCCGCGGTGGCCCCGCCGGCGCCCAGCGCGTCCACGGCCCGGGCGAGGGCGGCGACGGTCGGCGAGTCGAACAGGGTGCGCAGCGGCAGCTGGACGTCCAGGTCGCGGCGGATCCCGGCGACCATCCGGGCGGCCAGCAGGGAGTGGCCGCCGAGCTCGAAGAAGTCCTCCTCGGTGCCGACCTCGTCGAGGGTCAGGGCCTCGCGCCAGATCGCGGCGATCCGCTCCTCGGTCGACGTGGCGGGCGCGGTGCGGTCGCGGCCGGCGGCGGGGACGGTCTCGGGGGCGGGCAGCGCCGCGCGGTCGACCTTGCCGTTGCTCGTGAGCGGCAGCGCGTCGAGCGGGATGAACCGGGACGGGATCAGGAAGCCCGGCAGCTGCCCGGCCAGGGCGGCCCGCAGCTCGGCCGGGGCGGGCGGCGCGGCCGGGTCCTCGGGCACCAGGTAGGCGGCCAGCGCGGCCCGGGCGGTGCCCAGGCCGTAGGCGGTGACCACGCACTGGCGGATGCCGGGCAGCGCGGTGAGCGCGGCTTCCACCTCGCCGGTCTCGATCCGGAAGCCGCGGATCTTGACCTGGTGGTCGTTGCGGGAGAGGTACTGGAGGCGGCCGTCGGGCAGGGTGCGGACGAGGTCGCCGGTGCGGTACAGCCGGGCGGCCGGGTCGGCCGGGTTGGAATCGGCCGACTCGGGGTCGGCGACGAAGCGTTCGTCGGTGAGCCGGGGCAGCCCGAGGTAGCCGGCCGTCACCCCGGCGCCGCCGATCAGGAGTTCGCCCGGCACGCCGACGGGCACCCGCCGCCCGTACGGGTCGAGGACGCGCACGGTGGTGCCGGCGATCGGGCCGCCGATGGTGACCGGGCCCTCGGCCGGGTCGACCTCGGCGGTGGTGGACCAGACGGTCGTCTCGGTCGGCCCGTACATGTTGCGGATCGGGCCGCCGAGGTGTTCGGCCAGCCGGCGCACCAGCTCGGCGTCGAGGGCCTCGCCGCCGAGCAGCAGCTGCCGCAGGCCGCGCAGGGCCTGCGGGTCGGCCTCGTCGAGCAGGGTGCGGGCCCGCGAGGGGGTGCACTGCAGGTGGGTGACGCCGTGGGCGCGCACCAGCGCCGTCAGCTCGGTGTCGGCCGCGACCGCGAGGGCGGCCGGTGCGGCGGCCGCGGTGCGGCGCAGCTCGGCCAGCCGGGGCAGGGCGGCCAGCGCGACGTCGGTGTCGACGCCGAAGTCGACCAGGCAGCCGATCTCGTCCACGCCGGCGGCGGCCAGCCGGTGCACCAGCGGCAGGCACTCCTCGGCGGTGCCGATCAGCGAGCCGTGGCCCAGGTAGCGGGCGCAGGCGTGGTCGAGCAGGGCCTCCTGGTCCTCCGCGGTGAAGTCGCTGCTGCGCACGTCCATGCCGAGGCTGCGGGCCAGGTTCTCGATCAGGCCGACCGAGCTGCGCAGGTAGTCGCGGAACGGCTGCCAGGCGTGCGCCCGGACGTCGGCGTCGGCGCCGACGTAGCTGTGCAGCATCAGGGTCACGTGCGGGTCGCCCGGGTGGCCGGCCTCGTGCCAGGCCTCCCGGTAGAGGGCGATCTTCTCGCCGAGTTCCTCGACGCTCTGGCCCAGCAGGTGGGTCAGCAGTCGGGCGCCGACCCGGCCGGCCGTGCGGCAGGTCTCGGGGTTGCCCGAGGAGGTGAGCCAGTACGGCAGCTCGGCCTGGACGGGGCGGGGCAGCACCTGGACGTCGACGGTGCGGCCGCCGGGCCCCTCGAAGGGGAGCCGTTCGCCGCGCCACAGCCGGCGCACCTGCTCGATCCCGCTGACGGTGAGCGCCTGGCGGTCCTGGTAGGCGTCCTTGGCGAGGACGAAGTCGTCCGCGTGCCAGCCCGAGGCGAAGGAGAGCCCGACCCGCCCGCCGGACAGGTTGTCGACGACCGACCACTCCTCGGCGACCCGGACGGGGTGGTGCAGCGGCAGCACCACGCTGCCGGCCCGGATCCCGATCCGCTCGGTGGCCTGGGCGATCGCGGCGGCCAGCACCGACGGGGCCGGGAACGGCCCGCCGAAGGCGTGGAAGTGCCGCTCGGGCAGCCAGACGGCGGAGAAGCCGTTGGTGTCGGCGAAGCGGGCGCCGTCCAGCAGCAGCCGGTACTGGTCGGGGCCGGGCTCGGCGCCGGCGGTGTCGCTGGCGAAGTAGAAGAGGCTGAACTCGGGGACGGCCGGGGCGTCCTGCGAGGCCGCGGCGTTCCGAGTGGAGGGGGCCGGGGCGGGGGCCGCCGCCGTGCCGGGGTCGGGGTTGACCACGACGCGGTGGCCCCGGCTGAGCGTCCAGAGCAGTTCCAGGACGGAGATGTCGAAGGAGACGCTGGTGACGGCCAGCCAGGTGGCGGGCTCCCCGTCGTCCGCCAGTACGCGGTCCATCGCCGCCAGGAAGGCGGTGAGGTTGCGGCGCAGCACGACGACGCCCTTGGGGCGGCCGGTCGAGCCGGAGGTGTGGATGACGTACGCGGGGGCGTCCGGGTCCACGGATACGGATACGGGTGCTGCTGCAGAGGACTCGGCCGGGGCGTCGAGGTCGAGCAGCGGGGCGCCGGCGGGCGCGGCGTCCCGGGTCGCGGCGTGCACCACGACCACGGCGGGCTCGGCGTCCTCGACCACGTGGCGCAGCCGGGCCGCCGGGTAGTCCGGGTCGAGCGGCAGGTAGGCGGCGCCGGCCCGGAGCACGGCGAGCATGGCGGCGGGCAGGTCGGTGCCGCGGCGCAGGCACAGGCCGACCCGGTCGCCGGGGCGCACCCCGGCGGCCTGGAGCCTGGCGAGCAACTCGTCGACCCGGGCGTCCAGTCGGGCGAAGGTGAGGGCCTGGTCCGGGCGGCCGCCGGGCAGCACGGCCTCGGCGTCCGGGCGGGTGCGCACGGCCTCGGCGAAGGCCGTCACGACGTCCGGCGCGTCCTCGGGCAGCGCCGGGCCGTCGCCGGCCGAGGCCAGCAGGGCCTGCTCGACGGGGGTGAGCGCGAGCAGGTCGGAGAGCCGCAGGCCGGGGTCGGCGGCGCCGCGGGCCAGCACCCGCTGGAGGGCCTCGGTCAGCGTGCGCACGGTGTCGTCGTCGAACAGGTCGCCGCTGAACTCGCAGACGCCTGCCGTGAGTTCGCCGTCGCGGGCGAGTTCCAGGCTCAGGTCGGTGCGACAGAGGCCGTTGTCCAGCTCGACCAGCTCGACGGTGACGCCGGGCAGGGCGATGTCGGGGGCGGGGACGTTGCGGTAGCCGAACTGCACCTGGTAGAGCGGGGCGTGGCTGAGGTCGCGGTCCGGGCGCAGCTCGCGGACCAGGCGCTCGAAGGGCACCTGGGTGTGGGCCAGCGCGCCGAGCGAGGTCTCCCGCACCCGGTCGAGCAGTTCGCCGAAGGTCGGGTCGCCGGAGAGGTCCGAGCGCAGCACCAGGCTGTTGACGAACATGCCGACGAGTCCGGCGAGTTCGGGCCGGTCGCGGCCCGCGGTGGGCACGCCGACGACGACGTCCTGCTGGCCGGAGTGGCGCATCAGGACGGCCTGCCAGGCGGCCAGCGTGACCATGAACGGGGTGGCCCGGGCCGCCCGGGCCGCGGCCTCCACGGCCTCGGTGGTGGCGGCGTCCAGGGTGAAGTGCACCCGGCCGCCCCGGTGGCTGGGCACGGCCGGCCGGGGCCGGTCGGTGGTCAGCTCCAGGACGTGCGGGGCGCCCTCCAGCCGCTCGCGCCAGTAGCCGAGCGGCTCGGCCAGCGCGGTGTCGGTGAGCTCGCGGCGCTGCCACTGCGCCCAGTCGGCGTACTGCACGGCGAGCGGCTCGGGGGCCGGGCCGCCCTCGCGGAAGGCCCGGTAGCGGGCGCAGAGCTCCTCCACCAGCACCGCGCGGGACCAGGCGTCGCCGACCAGGTGGTGGTTGACCACGACCAGCAGGGCGCGCTCGGGCGCGGAGCGGATCAGCAGGGCGCGCAGCAGCGGGCCGTGCTCCAGGTCGAACGGCAGGGCCGCCTCCCGCTCGGCCAGCGCGCGCTCCTCGGCCTCGCTCCAGCCGGCCTCGCCGCCGGCCGGCTCGGCCACCCGCAGCACCGGGGCGGTGCGCTCCAGCACCCGCTGCACCGGGCCGTCCTGGCCGGCGGCGACGACGGTGCGCAGCGCCTCGTGCCGCTCCACCAGGCCGTCCAACGCGGCCTCCAGCGCGGCGACGTCCAGCGGGCCGCTCAGGCGCAGGCCCACGTACTCGTTGAACACCCCGAGCCCGGGGGTGAGCTGCTCCAGGAACCAGAGCCGCTCCTGGCCGAAGGACAGCGGCGCCGGCAGCGCCGGGTCGCGCGGCGGCACGGCCGGGGCCGGGGCGGCGGGGCCGGCCGTGGCGGCCGGGGTGGTGCCTGCGCGGCCCCGGGCGCGCGCCTCGAAGGCGGCGCGCTGCTCGGGGGTGAGCCGGGCGAGGCGGTCCTCGCGGCGGCCTGCGGGGTTGGTCACTGGTTCTCCAGGTCGGCGAGGATGCGGTCTTCGATCTCGGTGGCGAGGTCGGCGACGCGGCCGCCCTCGAAGAAGACCCGGGCGGGGACGTCGACCTCGAACTCGGCCCGCAGCCGGGCCGCGATCTGGGCGGCCAGCAGCGAGTGGCCGCCGAGCTCCAGGAAGTCGTCGTCCACCCCGACCCGGTCGAGGCCGAGCAGTTCGGCGTAGATCTCGGCCAGGCGCTCCTCGGTCGGGGTGGCCGGGGCGGTGTACGGCGTGGCGAGCTCGGGGCGGGGCAGGGCCGCCGTCCGGGGCGCCTCGGCGGCGGGGGCGGCGGAGGTGTGCAGCGTGCCGTCCGCGATCGCGGCGCCGGCCCGGGCCACCACGGCCCGTCCGGGCGGGCCCTCCAGCAGGGCGGCGAAGGCGCGGGCGCCCTGCTCGGGGGTGAGCGCGCCGGCCAGCATGTCGGCCTGGAAGGCCCGCAGGGCCTCGGGGACCTCGGCCCGGCTGGCCATGCCGACGCCGGCCCACATGTCCCAGTCGACGGCCACCGCGTGGCGCTCGCCGCGCGCGGCCTCGGCCTCCGCGACGGCGGCGAGGTAGGCGTTGGCGGCCGCGTAGTCGGCCTGGCCGTAGGTCGGGATCAGGGTGGCGAGCGAGGAGCAGAGCACCAGCACCTCGGCCTCCCCGGGCCGCAGCGCGGCGAGCAGGTGGCGCAGGCCGGCGGTCTTGGGGGCGAGGACGGTGCGCATGCTGTCGTCGGAGCGCAGCTCGACGGAGCCGCCGCCGGGCACGCCGGCCGCGTGGACGACGCCGTCGATCCGGCCGAAGGCCGCACGGGCCTGCTCCAGTGCCCGGTCCAGCGCTGCGGCGTCGGTGACGTCGGCCTGGACGGCCAGCACCTCGGCGCCGCTCTCGCGCACCGCGGCGAGCGCGGCCTCGTCGGCGGCGCCGCGGCCGAGCAGGACGAGCCGGGCGGCGCCGGCCCTCGCCAGGGCCCGGGCGAGGGTCAGGCCGATCCCGCCGAGGCCGCCGGTGAGCAGCCAGGTGCTGCCGGCCCGCACCCGGGCCGGGGCGGTCGGGACGGGGCGCTCGGCGGGCTCGACGGTGCGGGTGAGCAGGGCGCCCTCGCGCAGGGCGAGCAGCCGGGCCGGGCCGGTGAGCACGGCGCGCACCACCGCGTCGGCGGCGGCCTCGTCGAGCGGGGTGCCGACGGCGAGGTCGACCTGGGTGCAGCGCAGGTTGCGGTACTCCTCGCCGAGCACCTGGACCGGGCCGCTGAGCAGGGCGGCGGCGGGCCGGGGCTGCTCGCCGGGGGCGGCCGGGAAGGCCCCGGCGGTCACGACGCCGAGCCGGACCTCGTTCAGCACGCTCTCGGCGGACATCGCCCGGGCGAGGTGGACCAGGCCGAAGTAGCCGGCGGTCTCGTCCGGCGTCTCGTCCAGGCCCCAGGCGTACAGGACGGCGGTGGGCGTGCGGACCAGGCCGCGCAGGTCGGCCAGCAGCTTCGCGTACTGGGCCGGGTCGGCGGGGTCGAGCTCGTAGACGCCGCGGCGCACCCGGCGGTAGGCCGGGCCGGGCTGGACGGTGGTGACGATCTGGCCGCGGGCCGTCAGCAGCTCGACCAGGGGCTGGGCGGCGCCGGCCCGGTCCAGCAGGACCAGCCAGGTCTGGCGGCGGCCGGCCAGCGGGTCGTCCCCGGCGGCCTCGGCGAGCGGGCGCCAGTTGACGGTCGCGTGCACCGCGTCGAGGTCCGCGGCGGGCAGCGCGGTGGCGGGCGCCCGGCCGGGGACGGCGGGCTCGATCCAGTGCGGGAGCCGCTCGAAGGGGTAGCCGGGCAGGTCGGCGGGGCGGGCGTCGGCGTCGACGGGCTCCCAGTCGACGGCGGCGCCGTGCGCCCACAGGCTGCCGAGCGCGAGGACGGCGCTGCCGGGCTCGTCCTCGGCGCCGCGCCGCCCGCGGGTGGGTAGCGGCGGCAGGGCGAGCCGCGGCCCGGCGGTGCCCTCGGCGGCCGCGCGGGCCAGGTCGGTCAGCACGCTGCCGGGGCCGGTCTCCACCAGCACCATCCGCTCGTCGAGCGCCGCCAGGCGGGTCAGCCCGTCGTGGAAGCGCACCGGGGCGAGCATCTGGCGCACCCAGTAGCCGGGGTCGGTGGCCTGCTCCGGGGTGATCCAGTCGCCGGTGAGGTTGGACAGGAACGGCACGGTGGGCTCGTGCAGCGTCACCTTGGCGAGCTCGGCCGCGAACTGCTCGGCGGCGGGCGCGCACAGGGCGCTGTGGAACGCCCGCTCCACCGGCAGGCGCAGGGCGCGCAGGCCCCGCTCGCCCAGCTCGGCGGCGGCCCGCTCGACGGCCTCGGCGGTGCCGGACAGCACCGAGGCGCCCGGTCCGTTGACGGCGGCGAGGTCCAGGCCGTGCGCGGCGGCGAGGTCGGCCGCGGCCGCCTCGTCCAGCGGGACGGCCAGCATCGCGCCGGGCGCGGTCTGCTCCATCAGCCGGCCGCGGGCGGCGACCAGGGCGAGCGCCTCGGGCAGGTCGAGGACGCCGGAGAGCAGCGCCGCGGTGTACTCGCCGAGGCTGTGGCCCAGCAGCGCCGCCGGGCGCACGCCCCAGTGCCGCCACAGTGCGGCCGTGGCGTGGCCGACCGCCAGGACGGCGGGCTGGGTGACGGAGCTGCGGCGCAGCAGGTCGGCGTCGCCGCCGCGCAGCAGCTCGACCAGGTCGAGGCCCAGGTGCGGGCGCAGCAGGTCGGCGGCCTCGTCCAGGGCGGCCCGGAACACCGGGTGCGCCCGGTGCAGGCCCAGGGCCATGCCCGGGTACTGCGCGCCCTGGCCGGGCAGCAGGAAGGCGACGGGGGCGGCGCCCTGCCCGGCGCGGGCCCGGACCGACTCCCGGCGGCCGCCGCCGCGCAGCGCGGCCACGGCGGCGGCGGTGTCGTCGGCGACCACGACGCGGCGCTGGACCAGCTGGCGCCGGCCGGTGCGCAGGGTGCGGGCGACGTCGGCCAGCGGGCGGTCCGGGTGGGCGGCGAGGTCGTCGGCGAGCCGTTCGGCGGCGGCGTCCAGCGCGGCGGCGGTGCGGGCCGACAGCGGCAGGGCGACGGGGACGGCGCCCGGCGCGGCGGTCTCGCGCGGGGCCGGCTCGGGGGCCTGCTCCAGGATCACGTGCGCGTTGGTGCCGCCGATGCCGAAGGCGCTGACGGCGGCCCGGCGCGGGCCGTCGGCGACCGGCCAGTCGGTGAGGCCGGCCGGGACGAAGAACGGGCTGTCGGCGAGGCCGAGTTCGGGGTTGACGGCCTCGGCGTGCAGGCTCGCCGGGATGCGGCCGCCGCGCACCGTCAGGATGGCCTTGATCAGGCCGGTGACGCCGGCGGCGGTGTCCAGGTGGCCGAGGTTGGACTTGACCGAGCCCAGGCCGCACCAGCCGGTGGCGGACCTGTCGTCGGCGTCCTGCTCGGCGCGGAAGGCGGCGGTGAGCGCCTCGACCTCGATCGGGTCGCCGATCGGGGTGCCGGTGCCGTGCGCCTCGACGTAGCCGATGCTGTCCGGGGCGACGCCCGCGACGGACAGCGCCTCGCGGATCACGGCGGTCTGGCCGGCGACCCCGGGGGCGGTGTAACCCGCCTTGTTCGCACCGTCGTTGTTGACGGCCGAGCCGAGGATGACGGCGTGCACCCGGTCGCCGTCGGCGAGCGCGTCGGCGAGGCGCTTGAGCACCACGACGCCCGCGCCGTTGCCGAAGACCGTGCCGGCCGCCTCGGCGCCGAAGGGCCGGCAGTGCCCGTCCGGGGACTCGATGCCGCCGGGCACCGGCAGGTAGCCGGAGCGGTGCGGCACGGTGACGGTGACGCCGCCGGCGAGCGCGAGGTCGCACTCCTCGGACAGCAGGCTCTGCACCGCGAGGTGCACGGCGACCAGCGAGGTCGAGCAGGCGGTCTGCACGCTGACCGCCGGGCCGCGCAGGTTGAGCTTGTACGCGGCGCGGGGGGCCAGCTGGTCGGGCTGGTTGCCCTGGAAGAGCATCGGCACGCCGAGGGAGTCCCGCAGGTCGGTGCGCGGCAGCAGGTTGTGGATCAGGTAGGTGCTCAGCAGCGACCCGGCGTAGACCGCGATCGGTCCGGGGGCCCGGTCGGGGTCGCAGCCGGCGTCCTCCAGCGCCTCCCAGGCGCATTCGAGGAAGATCCGCTGCTGCGGGTCGATGACCGAGGCCTCCAGCGCGTTGTAGCCGAACAGCTGGGAGTCGAAGCCGGCGACGTCCGCCAGCACGCCCTTGGCGGCCACGTACCCGGGCCTGCCGGCCTCGCCGTCCGGCACCCCGGCGGCCCGCAGCTCCTCGGGGCCGAACCGGCTGATCGCCTCGGAGCCGGAGGCCAGCAGCTCCCACAGCGCGTCGACGGAATCGGCTCCGGGGAAGCGGCCCGCGAGGCCGACGACGGCGACCCGGCCGTCGGTCTCGGCCTCGTCGGGAATGACCGGCTGTGCGTTCAAGGTGTTCTCCGTGGGTGAGGTGGGCTCCGCGCGCGGCGGGGCGGGCAGGACCGGGTGCGCGGCCGGGGCTCAGACCGCCATGGGGTTCAGGGCTGCCGTGGGGATCAGGGCCGCCGGGCGGCTCAGACCGCCATGAGGTAGCGCTGGAAACGGGGCATCAGGAACTCCAGGGCCCGGACCTCGACGGGCGTCAGCTCCGGGTGCCAGACGTCCCAGAGCAGGACGGCGCGCTGCTGGGTGCCCTTGTTCCAGGCCTCGTGGATGAAGCTGTCGTCGAAGAGGATCACCTTGCCCTCCTCCCAGCCCCGCTCGTCGTCGCCGACCTTGATGGCGCAGCCGGGCGGGACGATCAGCGGCAGGTGCGCGGTCAGCAGCAGGTTCACGCCGCCGGTGTGCGGGGTGATGTGCACGCCGGGGTTGAGGATGGTGAACATGCCGTCGCGCGGCCCGTGCGGGCTCGCCGAGACGGCGGCGTGGGTCTCGGGGCAGCGCTCCAGGACCTCGTCCCGCCAGCTGCCGTTGCGGTACAGCTGGTAGGTGTCCCAGCCCTGCCAGCCGAGCTCCTTGGTGTACAGGTCCTCGTACGGGGCGAAGCGGGCCTGCTCGGCGCGCAGCTCCAGGAACTCGGCCTTGATCCGGTCGTACGCCTCCTCCAGCCGGGCCACCCAGGGCAGTTCGGCGGTGTCGTGCCAGGGCAGGGCGCTGATCCCGGGGAAGAACAGCCGGGTCGGCTCCTGGTCGTCGTGCAGGTACTCCGGGGCCTGCTCGCCGGTGAGGATGCGCAGGCACTCCTCGACCCGCTCCAGCCCCTCGGTGCCGAGGATGCCGTGCAGCTCCGTCATCACGCCCTGAACGTCCATGTCAGTCCCTCCCTGTCGGTGCGGTCCGGGTCGTCGGCCCGGCCGGTGTGTGCTGGTCGGCGGCCGGGCCCTCGGCCCGGTCCCGGGCCTCGCGGCGGGCCCTGGCGCGGGCCCGGACGGCGCTCTGGCGGCGTTCGCCGCGCGGTTCGGCGGTCTCGGCGGCGGCCCGGCCGTCCGGGGCGGCGCCCTCGGTGAGGCCGGCCGCGAACTCGGCGATGGTGGGCCGGCCGAAGATGTCCACCAGCCGGACCGGCCGCTCCAGGCGGCGGGCCAGCTCCAGTTGGAGCCGGGCGGCCAGCAGCGAGTCGCCGCCGGCCTCGAAGAAGTTGGTGTGCCGGCCGACCGGGCCGCCGCCCAGCAACCGGCGCCAGGCGTCGGCGACGAGCTGCTCGACCCCGGCCAGCGGGGCGGCGTCGGCGGGCCGGGCGGCGGCCCCGGGCAGCGGCAGCCGGGCCCGGTCCCGCTTGTTGGTGCGCGTCCTGGGCAGCGCGTCCAGCAGCATCACGGTGTCCGGCACGACCGCCGCCGGGAGCCGCTCGGCCAGGTGCGCCCGCAGCTCGGCGCCGGTGACCCCGGGCGCCGCGACCGCGTAGCCGACCAGCCTGCGGGCACCGCCCTGGCCGTGCGCGGCGGCGGCCGCCTCGCGGACCCCCGGGTGCAGCTCCAGCAGCGCCTCGATCTCCTCCAGCTCGATCCGGTTGCCGCGGATCTTCAGCTGGCTGCCGATCCGGCCGACGAACGCCAGCTCGCCGTCCGGGAGACGGCGGCCCAGGTCCCCGGTGCGGTACAGCCGGCCCCCGGCCTGCCAGGGGTCGGCGACGTATGCCCGGGCGCTCTCCTCGGGCCTGCGGTGGTACGAGCCGGCCAGGAAGTCGCTGCGCAGGTGGATCTCGCCGACCACCCCGACCGGGCAGAGCCGGCCCTGGCGGTCCAGGACCACCGCCTCGCGGCCCGGGATCGGGCTGCCGATCGGCACCCCGGCCGGGAACTCCTCGCCCGGCGCCAGCTCGCGGTGCGTCGCCAGCACGCACTCGGTGGGTCCGTAGAGGTTGTGCAGCCGCGGCCGGTCGGGGCGGTGCGCCCAGGCGGCGGCCAGCGCCACCGGGAGCACCTCGCCGGCCATCAGCACGTGGGCGAGGTCCGGCAGGTGCGAGCCGGTGGCGTCCAGCGCCTCGGTGACCAGCTGGAAGAAGGCCGGGACGGTCTGGATCTGGGTGATCCGTTCGGCCCGCAGCCACCCGGCCACCGCGAGCGGGTCGCGGCGCAGCCCCTGCGGCGGCAGGCAGAGCACCGCGCCGGAGCAGAGCGCGGCGAACACCTCGGTGTACGCGGCGTCGTAGGTGAACGGGGCCCACTGGGCGATCCGGCTGTCCGGCCGGATGCCGAAGTGCTCGCGCTGCCAGTGGGCGAACTGGGCGAGCGCCGCGTGCGGCAGGGCGATGCCCTTGGGCGTGCCGGTGGAGCCGGAGGTGTAGACCAGGCAGAGCGGGTCGCCGGGGCCGGCGGGGGAGGCGGCCGGGGCGGGGCCCGCGGGCTCGTCGGCGGCCGGCACCCGCGGGTCGACGACCTCGACCGGGATGCCGGCGAAGTGCCCGTCGTCCGCCCGCAGTTCGGAGCGCAGTTCGGAGCGCAGTTCGGGGCGCAGTTCAGGGTGCAGGGCGAGCGTGCTCTCGGCGGCCAGCAGGCACACCGGTTCGGCGTCGGCCAGCAGCGCGGTCAGGCGGGCGGCCGGGTCGGCCGGGTCGAGCACCGCGAAGGCGGCCCCGGTCTTGGCGACGCCGAGGATCGCGGCGCTCTGCACCGGGCCGGCGGGCAGCAGCACCGAGACGAACCGGCCGGGGGCCGCGCCGCGCTCCAGCAGCCGGGCCGCGATCCGGTCGCTCCAGGCGTCGAGCCGGCGGTAGCCGACCGTCACGCCCTCGGCCCGGATCGCGGGGGCGTCCGGACGGGCCGCGGCCCGGGCCCGGAACAGCTCGGACACCGACACGGCGTGCTCGGCGCGCGCCTCGCCCGCGGGGCGGGCCGGGCGGGGGGCGGGCAGCGCGGGGTCGGTGAGCTCGACGGCGTCGAGGGGGGCCTGCGGCGAGGCCAGGGCGGCACGCAGCAGGGCGTGGAAGTGCCGGGCGAAGCGGTCCGCGAACTGCGGGCCGAAGCGGTCCGTGGCGTACTCCAGGGCGCCGGCGATCCGGTCGGCGCGCTCGTCCAGGGCCAGGGTCAGGTCGTACTTGGCCGCCCCGGTGGGGACCTGGCGCAGCACGCCGGCGGCCGCGCCCAGCCGGACGTCGGCCGGCGGCGCGTCCTGGAACACCAGCGAGGCCTGGACCAGGGTCGGCCGGCCCGGCTCGCGGGGCAGGCCGAGGCCGGCCACCAGCCGGTCGAAGGCGACCAGTGGACGGCCGAGGTCGCCCGCCAGCGCCCGCCCGGTGCGGGCGGCGAGTTCGGCGAAGGACGGCGCCCCGGCCAGGTCCACGCGCACCGGCAGGGTGTTGGCCAACGAGCCGACCAGCGACTCCAGTTCGGGCCGGTCGCGGTTGGCGACGGGCACGCCCACCAGGACGTCGTCGCTGCCCGCGTAGCGGCCCAGCAGCGCCGCGTACACGGCGAGCAGCAGGGTGAAGGGCGTGGTGCGCAGCCGGGCGGCGCCCTCGCGCAGCGCGGCCGTCAGCTCCGGGGCGAGTGCCACCGGCAGGGTCTCGCCGGCTCCCGTCGGCCTGGTCCGGGTCGGTGCGTCGGCGGGCAGGTCGAGCACCCCGGGGTGCCCGTCGAGCCGCTTCAGCCAGTACTCCAGGTTCTCCTGACGCAGCGTCAGGCCAGCCTCGTCGGCGCAGTCGGCCGCGTAGCCGGCGAAGTCCAGGTCGAGCGCGGGCGGCGGCTCGGCCAGGCCGAGGCGGGCGGCGTACAGCGTGGCCAGCTCGCGCACGGCCACGCCGATCGACCAGCCGTCGACCGCGAGGTGGTGCGCGGTGCACAGCAGCACCGAGCGCTCGGGGCCGGTGCGCACCAGGGTGAGCCGCAGCGGCGGCTCACCGGCCAGGTCGAACGGGCGCACGGCCTCCGCCCGGGCCAGCTCGGGCAGCTCCTCGGGCGCCGCGTCCAGGACGGTCAGGGCCGGTGCGGCGGGCGGCGCGAGGACCAGCACCGGGCCGTCCTCGCGCAGCTCGCAGCGGGCGGCGAGCACCGGGTGCCGGGCGGTCAGGTCGGCGAGCGCCCCGGTCAGGGCCGCCTCGTCCACCGGGCCGGTCAGGTCGAGCGCGGCGGGCAGGTGGTAGGCGGGCGAGTCGGGGGCCAGGCGGTGCAGCAGCCACAGCTGGCGCTGCTGGTCGGTCATCGGGACGGCGTCCGGGGCCGGCCCGGCCGTCCGGGCGGCGGACGCCGGGGCGGTGGGCCGCACCCGCGCCAGGGCGGCGGGGGTGGGGTCGGTGTAGAAGTCGGCGAGCGAGGGCGCGGCGCCGAAGCGGGCCCGGACGCGGCCGAGCAGCCGGGTCGCGGCGATGGAGTTGCCGCCGGCGGCGAAGAAGTCGTCGGTGGTGCCGACCCGCTCGGGCGGCAGGCCCAGGACCTCCGCCCAGAGCGCGACGGCGGCCTGCTCGGCCTCGGTGACGGGCGCGGCCCGCCGGGCGGCGGTGAGCTCCCCGGCGCGCAGCAGCAGCGCCGGACGGTCCACCTTGCCGCTGGTGTTGAGCGGCAGTGCGGGCAGCGGGGCGATCACCCCGGGGACGGCGGCGGCGGGCAGCCGCTCGCGCAGGTGGCGGCGCAGCCGGTCGGGCAGTTCGTCGTTCTCGGTGCGGGCGGTGACGAAGGCGACCAGCCGGGGCCCGGCGGGCTGCCCCCGGTCCACGACCACCGCCGCCTGGCGGACCTCGGGGTGGGCGGCGAGCAGGGACTCCACCTCGCCGACCTCGATGCGGTGGCCGAGGATCTTCACCTGCTGGTCGGCCCGGCCGAGCACGACGATCCGGCCGTCCGGCAGGTGGCGGGCCAGGTCGCCGGTGCGGTAGACGGTGCCGCCGGCCGGGTCGACCGGGTCGGCCACGAAGGCGGCGGCGGTCAGCTCCGGGCGGTTGCGGTACCCGGCGCTCACGCCGGCCCCGCCGATCACCAGCTCGCCGACGGCGCCGCGCGGCACCGGCCGCAGCCGCCGGTCCAGGACGTAGCAGACGGTGCCGGCCACCGGGCGCCCCACCGTGACGCCCTCGCCGGGCAGCACCCGCCCGACGGTGGACCAGATGGTCGTCTCGGTCGGCCCGTACAGGTTCCACAGCCCGGCGCAGCGCGCCAGCAGTCGATCCGCGAGGTCGGCGTCCAGGGCCTCGCCGCCGCACAGCGCCCGCAGCCCGGGCCGGCCCGCCCAGCCGCCGTCCAGCAGCCCGCGCCAGAGCGAGGGGGTGGCCTGCATGACGGTGGCGCCGCTGCGCTCCAGCAGCGCGCCCAGCGCCTCGGCGTCGCGGACGCTCTCGCGCGGGGCGACCACGACCCGGCCGCCGGCCAGCAGCGGGGCGAACAGCTCCAGGACGGAGATGTCGAAGGTGATCGAGGTGACGGCGAGCAGGGTGTCGTCGGCGCGCAGGCCCGGTTCGGCGCGGACCACGCTGTGCAGCAGGTTGGCGACGCAGCCGTGCGGCACCGCCACGCCCTTGGGCAGCCCGGTGGAGCCCGAGGTGTACATCAGGTACGCGAGGTCCTCGGGCCCGGCGCCGGGCAGCGGCTCGCCCGCCCCGGAGTCGGAGGCGTCCAGGCCCTCGTCGAGCAGCGCGGCCGGGTCGGCGGCGGGCAGCCCCTCGGCGGGGTCGCCGATCAGCAGGCGGGCGCCGCTGTCGGCGAGCACGTGCTCGGCCCGCGCGGCGGGCATGGCCTCGTCCAGCGGGACCAGCACGGCCCCGGCCCGCCAGATGCCGACGATCAGCGGCACCAGCTGCGCGCCGCGCTCGACGCGCAGGGCCACCCGGTCGCCGGGCGCCACGCCGTGCCGGGCCATCAGCCGGCGGGCGACCCGGTCGGCGGCCGCGTCGGCCGCGGCCCGGCCGAAGGCGTGGCCGGGCGACTCGACGGCCGGTGCGGCGCCGTCCTGCCGGGCGAGTCCGCGCAGCGCCTCGGGCACGGTGGCCCAGGCGCGCTCGGCGTCGGGCGCCCGGTTGAAGTCGACCAGGACGCGCCGGCGCCGGCCTTCGGAGAGCACCGGAAGCTCGGCCAGCGGCCGGTCCGGGTCGGCCGCGGCGGCCTCCAGCAGGCACAGCAGCGAGTCCGCGAAGTCGGCCGCCGTCTCGGGGGCGAGCAGCGCCGTGCGGTACTCCAGCGTCGCGTCCAGCGCGCCCGAGGGGCGCGGACGCAGGAAGAAGGTCAGGTCGTACTTGGCCGTGCCGCTGTGCGAGGGCGCCGGGGCGGTGGTGACGCCGGGCAGCTCCAGGGTGGTGGTGGGGCCGCTGTGGAAGGAGTACATCAGCTGGAACAGCGGCGTGCGCCCGCCCGCGGCGCGGCCGAGCCGCTCCAGGACCAGGTCGAAGGGGGTGTCGCGGTGGCGCAGGTCGGCCTTCAGGTGCTGGCGGGTGCGGGCCAGGGCCTGCCGGAAGCTCGGCTCGCCGCCGAGGTCGCTGCGGTGGGCGACGAGGTTGAGCAGCGGTCCGACGACGCCGGCGAGGGCGGTGCGGCCGCGGGTCGCCACCGGCATGCCGACCACCAGGTCGTCCTGGCCCGTCCAGCGGGCGGCGGTGGCGCAGAAGGCGGTGAGCAGCACGGTGGACAGGCTGGCCAGTTCGCCCCGGCCGAAGGCGCTGAGCCGGGCGGCCAGTTCGGCGGGGACGGTGAAGTGGTGCAGCGCGCCGGCCGCCGGGTCGCCGCCGGGGCCGACGTCGGACGGCAGGTCGGCGGTGGGCAGTTCGCCGCCCAGCCGGGTCTGCCAGTGGTCGATTCCGGCGGCGTGGCTGGTGTCGCTGTCGTCGCCGCGCTGCCAGGCGGCGAAGTCGCCGAAGTCGGGTCCGCCAGCGGGGAAGGGGGCCGGCGCCTCGCCGCCGAGTTCGGCGGCGTAGCAGGCGGCCAGCGACTCCAGGAAGACGCCGAAGCCCCAGGCGTCGACCACGATGTGGTGGGCGGTGAACAGCAGCAGCGAGCGGCCCCCGCCCAGCAGGAACAGCTGGGTGCGCATCAGCGGGGGCCGGGCCAGGTCGAAGGGCACGGCCACGGCGCGGGCGGTGAGCTCGGCGAGCCGCTCCGCGCGCTCGCCCTCGGGGACGCCGGTCAGGTCGACGGTCTCGACGGCCGGGCGGACCAGGTCGGCGAACAGCTGCCACGGCTCGCCCGCCCCGTCGGCGGCGACGGCGCAGCGCACCACCTCGTGCCGCCGGGCGACGGCGGCCAGCGCCCGTTCCAGGGCGGCCACGTCCAGCGGGCCGCTGACGTGGAAGGCGGCGCTCTCGTTGTGCAGGGCGGTGCCGGGCAGCACCTGCTCGGCCCGCCAGATGGAGCGCTGGGCGTAGGACAGCGGCGCGCGGGCGCGGTCGCCGCGCAGCGGCAGGGAGGTGTCGCGGCTCATCGGCGGCCGCCCTCCGGCGAGGCGTCCGCGCGGCCGGCGGCGACGGCCGCGGCCAGCCCGGCGACGGTCGGGTCGCCGACGTACACCCGCAGCGGCACCTCGACGCCGAAGCGGGTGCGCAGCCCGTCCAGCAGGCGGGCGATGCCCAGGGAGTCCCCGCCGAGCAGGGCGAAGTCGTCGTGCCGGCCGACGGCGGGCACGTGCAGCAGCTCGCGCCACAGCTCGGCGATGCCGGCCTCCAGGCCGTCCAGCGGCTGTTCGCCGGTGCGCCCGGCCAGGGCGGCGGCCGGGCTGGGCAGCGCCCGCCGGTCGGCCTTGCCGCTGAGGGTGCGCGGGATCGCGGCGAGCCGCAGGTACAGGGCGGGGCGGGCGGCGGCGGGCAGGCCCTCGGCGGCGTGCGCGCGCAGCTCCTCGTCGGTGGCGCCGTCGGCGACCAGGTAGGCGCAGAGCACCGGTTCGCCGTCGGCCTCCTCGACCAGGGCGGCGCAGACGTCCGCCACCGCGGGGTGGCGGCGCAGCAGGTCCTCGATCTCGCCGAGTTCGACCCGGGCGCCGTTCACCTTGACCTGCTGGTCGCGGCGGCCCAGGACCTCCAGGGTGCCGTCGGCGCCCAGCCGGCCGAGGTCGCCGGTGCGGTACCGGTCCGGTGCGACGAAGCCGCCGGCCGCGTCGCCCAGGTAGCCGCGCAGCGGGAACGGGGTGCGGATCTCGATCTCGCCGATCGCGTCCACCACCGGGCGTCCGCCGAACAGCACCGCGATCTCGACCCCGGGCATCGGGTGGCCGGCCGGGACGGTCTCGGCCTCGGCGTCCTCGGCGGTGAGCCGGCGGAAGACCTTGGTCATGGTGGTCTCGGACGGCCCGTAGAGGTTGACCAGCTCCTTGTCGCCCCCGAACAGGGCCCGCCACCAGGCGATGTCGGCGGGGCGGACCGGCTCCCCGGCCATCAGCACGCTGCGCAGCCGCGGCAGGGAGTCGGCGGCCAGCCCGGCGGCGCGCAGGGTGCGGAACACGGTGGGCACGCAGTGCAGCAGGTCGACCTGCTGCTCGGTCAGCCAGCGGGCCAGGGCCGCGCCGACGGGGATCGCGCCGGGCGCGGGGAGGACGGCGGTGCCGCCGGCGCACAGCGGGACGAGGGCGTCGCGCAGGAAGGCGTCGAAGCCGGGGGAGGTGAGCATGGAGATCCGGGTGCCCGGGGCGATGCCGAACTCGGCGATCTCCCAGTCCAGGAAGTGCGCGACGGCCTCGAAGCTGCCCCGGATGCCCTTGGGGCGGCCGGTGGTGCCCGAGGTGAAGTAGACGTAGCCGGCGTCGGGGCCGCTGATGCCGGTCCAGTCGTCGGCCGCCCAGGGCAGCGGGGTGATCGACTCGGCGGTGAGCAGCGGCAGTTCGCCCTGTCCGGCGACGGCCAGGTGCTGCCCGCCGGTGGTCGGGCCGTGTCCGGCGGCGGCCAGCGCGGAGCGGCCGGCGGCGTCGGCGAGCACGGTGCCCGGCCGGAGGTCCTCCAGCAGGGCCGTCCAGCGGGCGGCGGGCTGGCGGGTGTCCACCGGGGCGAACGGGCGGCCGGTGGCGGCGCAGGCGAGGATCGCCGCGACCACCGGGACGGGGTCCGCGCAGGCGACCAGGACCGGGCCGGTGCCGGTGGCGAGGCGGTCGCGCAGGCCGGCGGCCAGCTTGGCCAGCTCCTGGTGGCTCCAGACCCGCTCGGCGGTGGCGAGGGCGGGGGCGGCGGCTCGGCGCTCGACCTGGTCGGCCCAGCGGTCGAGGATGCTCGTGTGGCTCACAACTCTCCGTTCATGATCCGGTGGGCCACGACCGTCAGCGGGTCGAGGGAGGGCAGGGCCTCGCTCAGACCGGCGTCCTCGATCGCCCTGGTGACCAGGTGCAGCTCGGTGCAGGCGGCGACGAAGGACCGCACGCCGTAGCGGGGCAGGGTCTCGCGCAGGAAGTCGATGGTGCGGGCCGGGTCCTCGCCGCGCTTGAGGCGGTGGATCTCCCGGTGCAGTGCCTCCTGGTCCGGCGGGCGCAGGGCCACCAGCTGCCGGGCGGCCCGGGCCCCGGCGGCGCCCGAGGTGAGGATGCCGGCCCGGGCGGTGCCGGAGGAGCAGAGCAGCAGGTGCGGTTCGCCGGATGCGGCCAGTTCCTCGTGCACCACGTCGACCAGTGAGACGCAGCGGGCCGCGAGGTCGGCCGGCAGGTCGCCGAGCACGTGGTGGGCGGTGATGCAGGCGACGACCACGCGTTCCGCGCCGGCGGCCAGCAGGCCGCGCAGCGAGGACTCCACGGCGCGGCGCAGTTCGTCGAGTTCGCCGCTGCCGATGGCCTCGGTGCGGTCCACCACGGCCGGGTCGGACCAGAGCAGCACCCGCGGGGTGTCCTGCTCGGGGTGGAGCCGGCAGGCCCGGTAGACGGTGCGCAGCAGTTCGACGGAGGCCAGCGGCCCCATGCCGCCGACCACCCCGACCAGCGGGTGGCGCGGGCGGGTGCCGGGGCCGGCGATCGGCCCGGCGGCTGTGGCGGTCATCCCAGGCACGGCAGATCGAACTCCTCGACGAAGAGGGCGAAGGTCGCGACGAGCATCAGGTAGTCGGTGTCCAGGTGGGCGTGCACCTGCTGGCCGTCGCCGCGCTGACGCCGCGTCAGGGCGGCGATGGTGTCCGGGTTGAAGTAGCCCTGGCGGCGGACGGTCACGGGGGAGACCAGCTCCTCGAACCAGTCGGCGCCGGTGCTCAGCAGGTGGCTGCTGGTCTGGCCGCGGAAGCCGTACTTCTGCCGGCTGAGTACCTCGCCGGGCACCAGGCCCTCGGCCGCCCGGCGCAGCACGGCCTTCTCCCGGCCGTGGGCGAGCATCAACTCCGGTGGCAGCGTGGTGGCGTGGTCGACCACCGCGTTCGCCAGGAAGGGGAAGCGCAGCTCGACGCCGTTGGCCAGGGCCATCCGGTCGCCGTGGTCGCCGAGCAGGTGGTCGGCGAGCCGCAGGTGGTAGTCGAGGTAGGAGCGCTGGTGCAGCGGGTGGCGCCCGGCCAGCCGCTCGGGGTCGACGAGGCGCTGGTTGGTGACGGAGAACTCGTCCAGCCCGTGGGCCAGGTCCTCGGCGTACAGCTCGCGGCGGAACTCCTGGGCGGGCAGCTGGTCCTGCTCGTAGCCGAGGTCGACGCCCCACATCCGTTCGCGGATCTCGCGTTCCAGCCGGGCGTCCAGGCCGGTGAGCCGGCTGCCGCCGAGCCCGGTGGCGTCGAAGCGGTAGCCGGGGTAGCCGCCGAACAGCTCGTCGGCGCCCTCGCCGCTGAGCGCGCCGACCGTCCCGGCGGCGCGGACGGCCTCGGACAGCGCCAGCGAGCAGACGTTGTACGACTCGCGCACGGGTGCCTCGGCGTGGCGCACCATCGCGGTGATCCGCTCGGCCACCTCGTGCTCGCCGACCGGGACTTCGTGGTGCTCGGTGCCCAGCTTGGCGGCGACCAGCCGCTGGTGCGGGCCCTCGTCGAAGTCGCGGCCGGGGAAGGTGACGGAGAAGCTGGGCCAGGCGTGGCCGGGCCGGGCCCGGGCCATCAGGGCGCCGATCAGGCTGGAGTCGAGGCCGCCGCTGAGGTACATGCCGATCGGCACGTCGGCGAGCAGCCGGCTGCGCACGGCCTCGTCGAGCAGGTCGGCGGTGCGGTGGGCGTACCGGTCCAGCTCCCGGTCCAGGGCCTCGGGGGCCACCGGGTCGAGGTCGGCGGCGAGCGGGAAGTCGAGGTCCCAGTACCGTTCGGTGCGCACGCCGGAGCGGTCGGCGATCAGCCGCTCGCCGGGGCGCAGGGCGCTGATGCCCTCGAACATGGTGCGCGGGCTGACCAGTCCGGGCAGCGTCAGCACCTGGTCGAGGCCGCGCAGGTCGACCCGGGCGCTGACGGCGGGGTGGCGCAGGATCGCCTTGATCTCGGAGGCGAAGATCAGCTGGCCGTCGGCGACGGTGTAGAAGAGCGGGACGATGCCGGCCCGGTCGCGGGCGAGCAGCAGCCGCTGCGCGCCGGCGTCGTGCAGCGCGAAGCCGAACTGGCCGTCCAGGTGGGCCGTCAGGTCCTCGCCGTACTCGCGGTACAGGTGGACCAGCACCTCGGTGTCGCTCTCGGTGCGGAACCGGTGGCCGCGGCGGCTCAGCGCGGTGCGCAGCTCGCGGTGGTTGTAGATCTCGCCGTTGCAGACCGAGACCAGGGTGCCGTCCTCGGTGCGGTGCGGCTGGTTGCCGCCGGCGAGGTCGTTCAGGGCCAGCCGGCGAAAGCCCAGGCACAGGCCGTCCGTGGCGTAGTGGCCGTCGTCGTCGGGGCCGCGGTGCACCAGGCACGCCGTCATCTCCCGGACCACGGCGGCATCGGCCGGGCGACCGCCGCCCAGGACGAATACGCCGGTTATTCCGCACATTCTGTCCGCCCTCTCCCGTCGTGCGTTCGGAACTCGTCGTCGGAACTTGTCGTCGGAACTTGTCGTCGGAACTCGCCGATCGAAATACTCTGGAAATATCCGAAAGAAACCCGGACGAGGAGCACCGTAACAGAGCTCGGTGTTCCGGGAAAGACTCAAGATCCTTATGCGCCAACCGACTATTTCAGGGCACAACTGAGCTGCGGCATCGCCTGGTTGGATCTGCCCAGGGCATGCCGGAATACGGGCTGGACCAACCCGTGAATTACCGCATAAAGTCGTGCGGGAGGCCTGTTCAGGCTTCGCGTAATTGACTGGGAAAGAAAAAGGAGCAGCGATGACCGGTTCGTCCGCCGTACAGCACGACGAGGTGGCCCGATGGACGCCGTGGCACCGGGACGCCGCGCCGAACGGGCGGTCCGGGCCCGTACGCGTCTACTGCCTGCCGCACGCCGGCGGCTCCGCGAGCGCCTACCTGCCGTGGGCCCGGTCCGGCGAGCAGCCGGGCCTGACGATCGTTCCGGTGGAACTGGCGGGCCGGGGCACCCGCCTCGCCGAGCCGCCGTCGGCCGTCATGGACGAGGTGGTCGACGGCCTGCTCGCCCTGCTGGCGAGCCGCCCGGCGGACGAACCGTTCATCCTCTTCGGCCACAGCATGGGCGCCCGGATCGCCTACGAGACGACCCGCCGGCTCGCCGCCGAGGCACGGCCGCTGCCGCTGTCCCTCGTGGTCTCCGGCGGCCGGGCCCCCGGCACCCCGGACGTCACCCGGCTGCACGGACTCACCGACGACGAACTCCTGGAGCGCATCGTCGGCCTCGGCGGGACCCCGGCCGAGGTGCTGGAGTTCGCCGACCTGATGCAGATGATCCTGCCGGTGCTCCGGGCCGACGTCACCCTGCTGGGCGAGTACAACGACCGGATCCGGCCGACCGTGCTGCCCTGCCCGGTGCTGGCGCTCGGCGGCGCCGACGACCTGATGGCCGGACCGGAGTGGATCACCGGCTGGCGGTCCACCACGGCGGCCGGCTTCCGTCACCGCATCCTGCCGGGCGACCACTTCTTCCTGCACCAGCAGCGGGCCGAGGTGCTCGCGGAGCTCGCGGCGCAGGCCCGGGCGTGCCTGGACACCGCGGACGGCCCCCAGGAGGGCCGGGCGCCGGGCGCCTGACCCCGGCCGCCCGGTTCCGTACGACGGGGCCGGGCGGCGGGTGGCGGTCCGTCCGGAACGCTCCGGACGGACCGTCATCGCCGGCCCTCGTCGGCCCGTCGCAGGACGGCGGCGACGACCCGGGCGATCTCGTCGATCGGCCCGGCGTCGGCGAGGTCCAGGTGCCGGGCGGCGAGCGGGTGGTTGGCCACCGGCCCGGTGGCGTGGGCCGACCAGACGGCCACCGTGTCCTGCGGCCGGTGGTCGCCGGTCGCGGTGAAGGTGGTCAGCGGCGCGTCCAGCACCCCCGGCGTCCACGCCGCCATCAGCGCGGCGTGGTAGCGGCAGGAGTCGAGGAACACCGCCAGCTCGTCCTCGTCGCGCGGCGCGGCCTCGCGCAGCGCCACGGCCAGCCGGTCGAGCAGCTCCGAGGGCTTGGGCCGCCACTGCTGCGCCAGGACGGCCGCCACCTCGGCGGCGGGCGCGCCCGTCGCCGTCAGCAGCTCGGCCAGCACGGCGGTGTCGGTGACCTCCCCGGCGTCCGGCGGCGCCGGGTGGCTGTCCAGCAGCGCGACCAGGTCGACCTGCTCGCCCTGCTCGCGCAGCAGCACGCCGATCTGGTGCGCGACCAGCCCGCCGAAGGACCAGCCGAGCACCCGGTAGGGGCCGTGCGGCTGGACGGCGCGCATCCGCGCCAGGTACTCCCGGGCCAGGCCGTCCACGTCGGCCGGCCGCTCCCCGCCGCCGACCGGGCCGATGCCCTGGAAGGCGTGGACCGGCTGGTCCGGGTCGAGCCCGCGCAGCAGGCCGATGAAGCCGAGGCCGTCGCCCGTCACCGGGTGGACGCAGAACAGCGGCGCCCGGTCGCCCGTGGCCCGCAGGGCCAGGAGCGGTTCGAAGGGGGCGTCGGCGCGCCCGGGCCGCGGCCCGGTCAGCCGCTGCGCCAGCGCGGCCGGGGTCGGGGCCTCGAACAGCGCCTTCACGGGCAGGTCGACGCCGAACTCCGCGTGGATGCGCTCGACCAGCCGGATCAGCAGCAGCGAGTGGCCGCCGAGCAGGAAGAAGTCGTCCTCCGGGCCGACCGCGGGCACGCCCAGCAGCTCGGCGAAGACCGCGACCAGCGTGCGTTCGGCCGGCGTGCGCGGCTCCCGGGCCCGGCTCTCGACGTGGGTCTGCGGCTCGGGCAGCGCCCGGCGGTCCAGCTTGCCGTTGGCCGTCACCGGCAGCGCGCCGAGCAGCACGTAGGCGGTGGGCACCATGAACTCGGGCAGGTGGCCGCGCAGGTGGGCGCGCAGCGCGGCGGCCGTGGGCGGCTGCGCGGCGCCGTCCGGCACCACGTACGCGACCAGCCGGGCGGTGCCGGTCCGGTCCTCGCGCACGGTGACGGCGCAGGCCGTGACCGCAGGGTGCTCGCCGAGCCGGGTCTCGATCTCGCCGAGCTCGATGCGGTGGCCGCGCAGCTTCACCTGGCTGTCCACCCGGCCCAGGTACTCCACCACGCCGTCGGGGCGGTGGCGGGCCAGGTCGCCCGTGCGGTACATCCGGGTGCCCGGCGCGCCGTGCGGGTCCGCGACGAAGCGCTCGGCGGTGAGCGCCGAGCGGCCGAGGTAGCCGTACGCGAGCTGCTCGCCGGTCAGGTAGAGCTCACCCGGCACGCCCGGCGGGACGGGGTTGAGGGCGGTGTCCAGCACGTAGCCGCCGGAGTTCCAGACCGGCCGCCCGATCGGCACCGGGTGCGCCTGCTCGTCCGCCGGGCCGCACTCCCAGGCCGTCACCTCCACGGCGGCCTCGGTGGGCCCGTAGAGGTTGTCCAGCCGGACGCCCGGGAGCACCTGCCGGAACCGGCGCACGGTGGCCGCGGGCAGCGCCTCGCCGCTGGCCACCACCAGGCGCAGCCCGGTGCACTCGGCGGCTCGCGGGTGCTGGAGGAAGACGTCCAGCATGGACGGCACGAACTGGGCGACGCTCACGCCCTCGCGCTGGATCAGCTCCGCCAGGTAGGCCGGGTCGCGGTGCCCGTCGGGCTTCGCCAGCACCAGGGTGGCGCCGGTGATCAGCGGCCAGAAGAACTCCCACAGCGAGATGTCGAAGCTGGCCGAGGTCTTCTGCAGCACGCCGTCCCGGGCGCCGAGCCGGTACTCCTCCTGGCCCCAGCGCAGCCGGTTGGCGATGGCGTGGTGCGGGACGAGCACGCCCTTCGGCCGCCCGGTCGAGCCCGAGGTGTAGATCACGTAGGCCGGGTCCCCGGGGCCGGGGGCGGTCGGCGCGACGCCCTCGGGCGCCGGCAGGTCCTGCGGCGACAGGCAGGGCACGCCCTCGGCGGGGCGCAGCGCGGCGGCCTGCTCCGGGGCGGCGATCACCGCGGCCGGGCGGGCGTCCGCCAGCATGTACGCGAGCCGGTCGGCCGGGTAGTCCGGGTCCAGCGGCAGGTAGGCGCCGCCGGCGCGGTGGACGGCGCACAGCGCCACCACGAGCTCCACCGAGCGGGGCACGGCCACCGCGACCCGGCTGCCCGGGCGGACACCGACCGCGGCGAGCCGGTGGGCCAGCGCGTCGATCCGGCGGTCCAGCTCGGCCGGGCCGAGCGCCCGGCCCTCGAACACCAGGGCGGGGGTGTCGGACGGCGCGGCGAGCCCTGCCGACACGAGGGCGGCCAGCGTGGTCGGGGCCAGCTCCCGCCGCTCGCCGGCGGAGCGCTCCAGCAGCCGCGGCCGCTCGCCCTCGGCGGACAGTTCGAGCCGGGAGATCGGCCGCTGGGGATCGGCCGCGGCCGCGCCGAGCAGCCGCGTCAGGCAGCCGGCGATCGCCTCGACCGTGGCCCGGTCGAACAGGTCGGCGCGGTACTCGACGGCGCCGGTCAGCTCGTCGTCCGGGCCGGCGGGCGTGCCCAGGGTGACGGTGAGGTCGAACTTGGCCGGCGCCGGGCCGGCGGTGAGCAGCTCGCTGTCGAGGCCGGGGATCTCCACGGCGGCGCCCGCCTGCTCCATCACCAGGGCGACCTGGAAGAGCGGGTGGCGGCCGGGGGAGCGCTCCGGGTTGACCAGCTCGACGATCCGCTCGAACGGCAGGTCCTGGTGGGCGTAGGCGGCGAGGTCGGCGTCCTTGACGCGGCGCAGCAGCTCCCGGAAGCCCGGGTCCCCGTCGGTGTCGGTGCGCAGCACCAGCGTGTTGACGAAGAAGCCGACCAGGTCGTCCAGGGCCTCGTCGGTGCGCCCGGCGATCGGGGTGCCGATCGGCAGGTCGGTGCCGGCGCCGAGGCGGGTGAGCAGAGCCGCCAGACCGGCCTGGACGGCCATGAAGAGGCTGGCGCCGTCGGCCCGGGCGAGCTCCGCCAGGGCGCGGTGGTCCGCGCCGCTCAGCCGCAGCGGCACCCGGCCGGCCTGCTGGCCGGTCTCGGCGGTGCGCCGCCGGTCCACCGGCAGCGCGATCTCCTCGGGCAGGCCGGCCAGCGCCCCGCTCCAGTACTGCCACTGCCGGGCGGCGGTGCTGCCCGGGTCCTCGTCGTCCCCGAGCAGCGCGAGCTGCCACTGGGTGTAGTCGGCGTACTGGACGGGCAGGGCGCTCCACTCGGGGGCCCGGCCGGCCGTGCGGGCCTGGTAGGCGGCGCCCAGGTCGCGGGCGAGCGGGCCCATCGACCAGCCGTCGCAAGCGATGTGGTGGACCGTCAGCAGCAGGACGTGCCGCTCGGGGGCGAGGGCGAAGAGGTGGGCGCGCAGCGGCGGCTCCGACGCGAGGTCGAAGGGCTGGGCGGCGGCGGTGCGCAGGGCCTCGGTCAGGCCCTCCTCGGTCACCGTGGCGGTGCCGGACTGCCGCAGCAGCGGCGGGAGTTGCTCCGGGGCGAGGATCCGCTGGTGGGGGGCCGCGTCCTCGCCGCGGGAGAGCGGGAAGACGGTGCGCAGGGCCTCGTGGCGTGCGGCGCAGTCGTGCAGCGCGGCGGCGAGGGCGTCCATGTCCAGGGCGCCGGTCAGGCGCAGGGCCAGCGGGATGTGGTACGCGTCGCTGTGCGGGTCCAGCTGCTGGAGGAACCAGAGCCGGCGCTGGGCGTGCGAGAGCGGGATCCGCTCGGGGCGGGCGGCGGCGGCCAGCGCCGGGCGACATCGCCCGGCGTCCACCGCGCGGGCGAGCCCGGCGGCCGTCGGGCTCTCGAAGACCGCCCGGATGGGCAGTTCGGCCCCCAGGGCGGTGCGCACCCGGCTGACCAGCCGGGTGGCGAGCAGGGAGTGGCCGCCGAGCGCGAAGAAGTCGTCGTCGGGGCCGACCTCGGCCACGCCGAGGACCTCGGCGAGCAGCGCGCACAGCGCGGCCTCGCGGGCGTCCCGGGGGGCCCGGGAGCGGCCGGTGGCGGCCCGCAGCTCGGGCTCCGGCAGAGCGGAACCGTCCAGCTTCCCACTGGAGTTGAGCGGGAGCCGGGCCAGCACGGCGTAGGCCGCCGGGATCATGTAGTCGGGCAGCTGCCCGGCCAGCAGCTCGCGCACCTCGGCGAGGTCGGGGGCGTTCCCGTCCTCGGTCACCAGGTAGGCGGCGAGGTGGCGCTCCTCGGCGCCGGCGCCCCGGGCCAGGACGGCGGCCTGCACGATCGCGGGGTGGCGCAGCAGCACCGCCTCGATCTCGCCGGGCTCGATCCGGAAACCGCGGATCTTGATCTGCCCGTCGGCCCGGCCGAGGTACTCCACCTGGCCGTCGCGGCGCATCCGGGCGAGGTCGCCGGTGCGGTACATCCGGGCGCCGGGCGGGCCGTACGGGTCGGCGACGAAGCGCTCGGCGGTGAGCGCGGGGCGGCGCAGGTAGCCGCGGGCCAGGTGCGGACCGGACAGGTAGAGCTCGCCGGGCACGCCGAGCGGGACGGGGCGCAGCAGGTCGTCCAGCAGGTACGCCCGGGTGTTGTCGAGCGGGCGGCCGATGACGGGGGTGCGGCTGTCCGCCAGGGAGCAGGCGAGCGCGTCGACGGTGCACTCGGTCGGGCCGTAGTAGTTGAACACCGCCACGTCCGGCAGGGCGGAGAGTTCGCTCCACAGCGCCGGCCCGACGGCCTCGCCGCCCAGCATCAGCACGGCCGGGCGGTGGTGGCCCTCGGCGAACAGGCCGGCGGCGGTGAGCGCCGGGACGTACGTCGGGGTGAGGTCCAGGAAGTCGAGGCGCTCCCGGCGGACGTAGCCGACCAGGGCCTGCGGGTCGAGCCGGACCTCGTCGCTCAGCAGGTGCAGCGGGTGGCCCTCCAGCAGCCAGAACAGCGGCTCCCAGGCGGTGTCGAAGGTGATCGAGGCGACCAGGCCGAGCTGGAGGCGCCGGCCCTGCGGGCCGCCGGACGGGCGGACCATGCGGGTGCGGTGGTGGTGCATCAGGCTGCTGAGGCCGCCGTGCGGGATCACCACGCCCTTGGGCACCCCGGTCGAGCCGGAGGTGTGGATGACGTAGGCCGGGTCGTCCGGGCCGGTGGGGCCGGTGCGGTCGGCGTCCGTCAGGTTCCCGCCGGGGTGGGCGGCGACGGCGGCCCGCGCCCCGGGCTCGTCCAGCACCAGGACGGGCGCGCCGTCCGGCAGCCGGCCGGCGTCGGCGGCCGTGGCGAGCACGCAGACCGGGGCGGCGTCGGCGAGGATGCCGGCCAGCCGCTCGCGCGGCATGGCGGGGCTGACCGGTATGTAGGCGGCGCCCGACTTGAGGACGGCGAGCAGCGCGATCAGCAGGTCGGTGGTGCGCGGCAGCGCCAGGACGACGTAGCGCTCGGGGCCGGCCCCGCGCCGCACGAGCTCCCGGGCGAGCCGGTTGGCCCGCTCGTTGACCTCGGCGAAGGTGAACCGGCCGTCCTCGGCGACGAGGGCCGTGACCTCGCCCTCCAGGGCGGCGCGCTCCTCGAAGGCGCCGTGGTACGTCACGGCGGGGGCCGGCAGGGTGGGCAGGACGGGCAGAGCGGGCCCGTGGGCGCGCTCGAACAGGTCGAGCCGCTCCTCGGCGCCGAGCAGGTCGTACCCGCCGATCCGCTGGTCCGGGTCGGCCGCGGCCGCGGCGAGCAGCCGGCCGAGCCGGGCGGTCAGGGCCTCGGCGCCCTCGCGGGTGAACAGGTCGGTGCTGTACTCGACGAAGCAGCCGAGCCCGGCCGGGGCGCCGTCGGCGTCGTGCACCTCGCGCATGTTGAAGGACAGGTCGAACTTGGCACCGCCCGGGCCCGCCTCGGCGATCTCGCTCTCGATGCCGGGCAGCGCGAGGGAGGCCTCGGGGGTGTTCTGGAAGGCCAGCATCACCTGGAACAGCGGGTGCCAGCCCAGCGAGCGGTGCGGATTGAGCGCGGTGATCAGCCGCTCGAACGGGAACTCCTGGTGGGCGAAGCCCTGGAGGTCGGTGCGGCGCACCCGCTTGAGCAGCTCGCGGAAGGTCGGGTCACCGGAGGTGTCCAGGCGCAGGACCAACGGGTTGACGAAGTAGCCGACCACGTCGTCGTAGCGCTCGTCGGTGCGGCCCGCGATCGGGCTGGCGATCGGGATGTCCGTACCGGCCCCCGACCGGGTCAGCACCGTCGCCAGCGCCGCCTGGAGCACCATGAACATGCTGACCCGGCAGGAGCGGGACAGCGCCAGCAGCTCGCGGTGCAGCTCGGCCGGGAGGTCCCACGGGAAGTACTCGCCCCGGTGCGACATCACGGCCGGGCGGGGGTGGTCGGTGGGCAGCTCCAGGAAGTCCGGCAGGCCCGCCAACGCCTGGCGCCAGTAGGCGAGTTGGCGCCCGCCCTGGCCCTGCGGGTCGTCCAGGTCGCCGAGGTTCGCGTGCTGGCGCACGGCGTACTCGGCGTACGTGCCGGGCAGCGGGGACCAGACGGGCGCCCGGTCCTGGCTGCGGGCCAGGTAGGCGGTGCTCAGGTCGCGGGCCAGCGGGGCCAGCGACCAGCCGTCGCCGGCGATGTGGTGCAGCACCATCAGCACCACGTGCTGCTGCGGGCCGAGCACGAACAGGTGCACCCGCAGCGGGGCCTCGGCCTCCAGGTCGAAGACGTGCCCGGCCCCGGCCTCGATCAGGGCGGGCAGCTCCTCCTCGGTGACGGGCACCACGGTGAGGACCGGCGCCAGCTCGGCCATCGCCAGCACCTGCTGGCGCGGTACGCCATCGCGCTCGGGGAAGACGGTGCGCAGGGCCGCGTGCCGCTCCACCACGTCGGCCAGGGCGGACCGCAGCGCCTCGTGGTCGACCGGGCCGGTCAGCCGCAGCGCCACCGGGACGTTGTACGAGGCGTCGCCGCCTTGGAGGCGGTCGTTGAACCAGAGCGCCAACTGTGCGTACGACAGCGGTGTCTCCGCGGGCAGGCTGTGTTCGCCCAGCACGGGGCATCCCTCCAGGTGGAACCGCCCCGCCGGCCGGGTGGGTCGGGCGGGCCGGACGGTGGTTTCCGGTGGCTCTTGGCCGTTGTGGGCCCCGGCCGTGGTGAGTCGCGGGGCGTCGTGGGCCCCGGGGCCGTCGGGGCCGCGGCCGTGGTGAGTTCAGGCCGTTGTGAGCCCCGCTGTGGTGATGTGCGGGCCGCGGTGATTCGCGGGCCGCCGGGGGCCCCGGGGCCGTCGCGGGCCCCGGCCGTGGTGGCCTCCGGGGGTCCTTGTGGGCTCCGGGGCCGTGGGGGCCCGCCGACGTCCCTCGGCGGGGGGACTGCCGGCTACCGCGCTGTGCGGGCGGGAGTCACGCGGTCCAGCGGTAGGTCATGTCCGGCTCGTTCTCCTCGTTGCGGCTGCCGTCGTTGGTGTCCACCACGACGAAGCCGTGCCGCTCGTAGAAGGCGCGCGCCTCGGTGTTCTTCTGGAAGACGTGCAGCGAGAGCTCCTGCGGGCTGGCCGACTTGACGGCCTCCAGCAGCACCGTCCCGATGCCGCGACGACGCGCCTCGGGGCGCAGGTAGAGGTGGTCGAGCAGGCTGCCGTCGAGCGAGGCGAAGCCCAGCACGGCCCCGGTCCCGGCGTCCTCGGCCAGCCACACCCGGGTGTCCGGGAGCACGACGTGGGTGATCCAGCTCAGGGTGGCCTCGTCACTGTGCAGACGGGGCAGGTACGGCATGGTCGCGGTGCGGGAGGCCAGGAAGACCTCGGTGACGACACCGGCGTCCTCGGCTACCGCGGCCCGCAGGCGGACGTTCGCGGTGAGCGGTCCGTCGGACTGCATCCACATCTCCTCGGTCAGGTGCGTGAAGGGGTGGTGGTGCCGCGGGTGACGACCGAAGGAGGAATACGTGATCGGCACCCGTTGCACACCGACGCTACGGTCGCGAACTATGGGCGATGGAGCCGAATTTCCCCCCGGATGGGCCGACATAGTGCGTCCCGGCGGCATTGATCTTCGAGCAACCTAACACCTGGTCATGGACAGGGGAACCCCCGAAAGCAGGTTCCTGACAAGTCGATTCTGCGGTTAGATGATCGCGCGGGCCCGGCCCCCGGGGAGCGAGGATTTCGGCGCACCGGGCGGTGACATTCCCCGACTTCCCTTGTACCTTCCCCGACGCCGAACTTCCCCTGGCCTCGCCCGACTTCCTCCGCCTTCTCCTCGCCTTGCCCTGCACATCCCCTGCACATCCCCTGCGCTTCTCCTGCCTTCCCCGACTCCCCGAAAGGAGCGCCCGCGTGGACACTCCTGCCGTCCGAATCAGCGGCGCGGTCAAGACGTTCGGTGCCACCACCGCGGTGGGCGGCCTGGACCTGGAAGTGCCGCCCGGCATGTTCCTGGGCCTGCTCGGGCCCAACGGCGCGGGCAAGTCCACCACCATGCGGATGCTCACGGGGCAGACCCGCGCGGACGCGGGCACCGTGGAGGTGTTCGGGCACCGGATGCCGGAGGACTCCCGCCGCGCCCGCTCCCTGGTCGGCGTCGTCCCGCAGCACGACAACATCGACCCCGAACTGACGGTGCGCCAGAATCTCGACGTGTTCGTCCGGTTCACGGCCCTGCCGCGCGAGCGCTACCGTGAGGCGGTCGACCAGGCGCTGGCCGCCGTCCGGCTGACCGACCGCGCGAACACCCGCGCCGACGCGCTCTCCGGCGGCATGCGCCGCCGGGTCCTGCTGGCCCGGGGCATCGTCAACAACCCGCGGCTGCTGCTCATGGACGAGCCCACCGTCGGCCTGGACCCGCAGATCCGGCAGGACCTGTGGGACGTCATCGACGGGATGCGCGAGAGCGGCACCACCGTCGTCATGTCGACCCACTACATCGAAGAGGCGGAACGGCTCGCCGACGAGGTGGCCGTGGTGACCGGCGGCCGGGTGATCGCCCGGGGCACCCCCGCCGAACTGCTGCGCGCGCACGCGGGCGCACAGGCCGCCGAGTACCGGGGCGACGCGGCCCGGCGCGAACTCGTCGAGGCCGAGGCCGCCCGGGCCGGACTGCCCAGCCGGCGGACCGGGCCGGCGGTCTCCGTCCTGCGCGCCGAGACCATCTCCGCGCAGCTGCACGAGCGTCTCGGCCCGCCGGACGTGCTGCGCCCGACCTCCCTGGAGGACGTGTTCGTCGCACTGACCGGAGAGCTGTTCGGCTGAGCCCGGGCCGGCCGCTCCCTCGCCCCCCTCGTCCCCTGACCTACCGCCCGCCTGCCCGCCCCCACAGAGAGGACACCCGATGACGACGGCGACGCCCATGCCCCGCACCGAGGCCCAGACCGGCCCCGCCCCAGGCCTCCCGCCCGCCCTGTGGCCGACCATGCGGGCGGTGTGGCTGCGCGAACTGCTGCTCTTCCGCCGCTACTGGCCCGCCATCACCTTCGGCTCGCTGATCGAGCCGCTGGTCTACATGACCGGGTTCGGCATCGGCTTCAGCCGGCTGATCGACTCGGTC
Organism: Kitasatospora sp. NPDC058492; assembly: GCF_042720685.1. NCBI lineage: Bacteria > Bacillati > Actinomycetota > Actinomycetes > Kitasatosporales > Streptomycetaceae > Kitasatospora > Kitasatospora sp. NPDC058492. The sequence goes on along the minus strand of NZ_JBHXMU010000014.1, from coordinate 39,145 downwards.
CAGGGACACCCGTACCCGCAGTTCGTCGGCGTCGGCATGGTGGTCACCTCGGTGCTCTTCGCCTCGGCCTTCGCCGGGATGTTCGAGAGCTTCAACCGCCGCAAGTACCAGAAGATCTACGACGCCGTCCTGTGCCAGCCCGTCGACGTCTGGGAACTGGTCACCGCCGAGGCGTCCTGGATCGCCGTCAAGTCCTCCGTCTACGGCACCGCGCCGCTGCTGGTCTGCCTCGCCATCGGCCTGCCGCCGGGGCCGGAGCTGCTGCTGGTGCCGCTGGTGGCGCTGGTCTCCGGCTTCGCCTTCGCCCTGCTCGGCATGTGGGTGTCCTGCCTGGTGCCGGCGATCGACTGGCTGCGGCTCGTGGTGTCCGGCGTGCTCACACCGCTGGTGATGGCCGCGGGCGTGTTCTTCCCGCTGGACGGGCTGCCCGACTGGGTCCAGGGAGTGGCGGCCGTCAACCCGATCTTCCACTGCACGCAGCTGGTGCGCCACGCCGCCTTCGGGACGCTCGGGGCGGGCGACGCCCTGCACGGGGCCGTCCTGGCCGCATTCGCCGTCCTCGCCTGGTTCCTGGCCGTCCGCGGGATGCGCCGCCGACTCATCGACTGAACCGGCCCCGGACCTCCCGGAGCAACACGCAGACCCGCAGACCCGCAACACGTAGACCGTGCAGCACGCAGACCAAGGAGAACCACCCCGATGACAGCCCGCGCCGCGAGCCCGCGCCGTTTCCTGATGTGCCGGCCCAGCCACTTCGGCGTCAGCTACTCCATCAACCCCTGGATGCACCCGGAGAAGCCGGTCGACGGCGCGCTCGCGCTCGCCCAGTGGACCAGGCTGCGCGACCTCTACCGCGAACTCGGCCACACCGTCGAGGAGATCGACCCGCTGCCCGGACTGCCCGACATGGTCTTCGCGGCCAACGGCGCGACCGTGGTCGACGGGAAGGTCCTGGGCGCGCGCTTCCGCCACGCCGAGCGCACCGCCGAGGGCCCGGCCTACCTGTCCTGGTTCCGCGAGCGGGGCTGGTCCGAACTGCTGTGGCCCGAGCACATCAACGAGGGCGAGGGCGACTACCTGCTGGCCGGCCGCCGGCTGCTGGCCGGCACGGGCTTCCGCACCGACCCGAGGTCGCACGCCGAGGCCCAGGAGTTCTTCGGCGTCCCGGTGACCAGCCTGACCCTGGTCGACCCGGAGTTCTACCACCTGGACACGGCGCTCGCCGTCCTCTCCGACGACGAGATCATGTACTACCCGGAGGCCTTCACCCCCGGCAGCCGGGCGGTACTGCGCGAACTGTTCCCGGACGCCATCCAGGCGACCGCCGAGGACGCCGCCGTCTTCGGCCTCAACGCGCTCTCCGACGGCCGCCACGTCCTGCTCCCCGAGTCGGCCACCCACCTGATCGGCGAACTGCGCCGACGCGGCTTCGAGCCGATCGGCGTGGACCTCACCGAACTCCTCAAGGCGGGCGGCAGCGTCAAGTGCTGCACCCTGGAACTGCGCGGCCACTGACCGCACCGACAAGCCCACCGGTTTTCACCGAGCACGAGAGGACGACGCGGTGACGAATCCCTTCGACGACCCCGACGCCGACTACCTGGTCCTGGTCAACGCAGAAGGCCAGCACTCACTGTGGCCCGCCTTCGCCACCGTGCCCGAAGGCTGGAAGACGGTGTTCGGCGCAGCGCGACGCCAGGCCTGCCTCGACCACATCGAGCAGACCTGGCCCGACATCCGCCCCCGCACCCTGACCCACGACTGACCCCCACACCGCCCCGCCCACTCACCCCGCCCGGTCGTGCCGCAGAAACGCAGCACCCCTCCCTGGCCCGCAGACGGCTGCCCTACGGGATGGCAGAGTTCCTGCTGAGGCCGCTGCGCGACGAGTTCGACGGACGGCCGATCAGGAAGCGGGCCGGGAGCTGCCGGAGAGCCACAGGGAGTGACCTGCCGCGCCCGGCTAAGAACCTTTGGGGTGGGACGTTGTGCACGGAGAGGCCGGTCAGGGAATCGGCGCGGGTGATGTGGGAGCACAAGGCGCTGCTGCTCCTGCCCGGGATCGCCGGTGTGGTGCTCGCCGGGTTGGTCGGGGCGCTCGCCTTGGGGGTGGCGGGGCTGTGGTCGGGGGCCGTCCTGGGGAACGTGGCATTGGTGGTGGTCGCGATCCTCGTTGTGGCGGTCTTCGCCACGTTCTTCAACGCGGTGCTGATCGTCGCGGCGGATGACGCGTTGCGGGGGCGGCCGGTCGGGATCGGGGCCGGCTACGGGCGGGCGCTGCGGCGGCTGCCGGCGATCGTGGTGTGGGCACTGGTCGGTGTGGTGGTGATCTTCTTCGGGTCGCTGCTGCTGGTCGGCATCCCGTGGGCGATGGCTTCCTACCTGGTACTGCCGGCGATGATGATCGACGGCATCGGGGTCCGTGAGGCGATGCGGACTTCCCGGCAGGCGTTCCGGTCCCACGGCGGGGACACCGCGCGCAGTTCGACCTGGATCGCTCTGCCCGTCACGCTGTCCTTCTTTCCGTCGGTGGCGGTCTTCGGCGTGGGCCTCACGGCGGTCGACCGGGCCTTCGGGGTGCTCGCCATGGCGGGCTCCACCCTGTGGCTGGCGCTCGCTGTGACGGTGACGGCGGGTCTGTCCGGGGTGTTCCGGGTGCGCCATTACCGCGAGTTGACGGGACGACCGGCCACGGCGCCCACGCTTCCTGCGCTGCACGTTTCGCCGGTGGAGTAGCGCGGGTGGTCGACGGCCGTTCGACCACCCGCGCTCTCGTACTCACCGGGGAGGCGGCGTCGAATGACGTACGCGGTCGGCCGGTGCTACTTGGAGTCGACCCGGCCGAGCGGGTCGGCTTCGGCTGCCAGCGCTTCGCATGCCGTCTGCCAGGCGGGGTCGCCGGGGTGGAGCGCGGTGCGCAGGTAGGCCCAGGTGAGCCGTTGGAGCAGCGCGACCCGTGCGGGGTTCTCGTCCGTGGTCTCGGCGACGTCGTATCCGGAGATCCCGCCGAGTCCGTGCTCCGCGTCGAACAGGGTGAGCAGCGACTTGGGGCCGGGGAAGAGGGTGTACGGATCGGTGTGCCAGTCCGGGCCCCGGACCGTCAGGTGGGCGGAGGCGTCCTTGTCCCCGGCGACCACGAGCGTGGGCGTCGTCATCCGGGAGAAGTCCGGGGTCGAGAGGAAGGGGTAGTTTTCGGCCACCTGCGGGGTGAGGGCGTCACCGCCCCTGCCGGGTGCGGCCAGGAGGACGCCCGCCGTGATCCGGGGCTCGGCCAGGTTCACGGTTGTCCCGTCGTCGGGGTCGGTGAGCCGGGCGCCGAGCAGCAGGCTCGCGGTGTGCCCGCCCATCGAGTGCCCGGCGACGGCGACCCTGCCGTGGTCCAGGCGTCCGAGGAGTTGGGGGACGGCGGCCTCGATCGCGTCGAGCCGGTCGAGGATGTGCGTCATGTCCTCGGCCCGGGACCGCCAGTACATGGGCGCCCCGGGGGTGTCGGGGGCGAGGTCCAGCGTCGTCGAGCTGAGGTGGGTGGGCTGGATCACGACGAAGCCGTGCGCGGCCCAGAAGTTGACGAGGGGGGCGTAGCCGTTCAGCGAGGAGAGGTGGTTCGAGTGGCCCTGGCCGTGGGAGAGGAGGACGACCGGCAGGTCGCTCCCGGACAGTGGGGCGGAGACCCGCACCTCCAGGTCCACGGCCCGGCCGGGCACCGGCAGGACGACCGGACTGACGGAGAGGACGGGGACGGGGGCGGGCGGGCCGAAGGTGTCGGCCGGGTGCGTCGATTCGCTCATGGTGCGCATGTCCCTTCGGGGGCCTTTCCCGGTCGGGCCTGAGCGGCCGGCGTCGGGCGAGGCGGTCGGGAGCGTCCGGTTTCGGCTATGCTGTAACCGGAACCTTGTTCCACTTACTATACGGAACAGCGTTCCGCTTAGTCAACGGTCATCGGCCAACGGCTGTCGGCTGTCGGAAGGAGAACGTCGTGTCCACTGCGGGCCAGTCCAGGGAGACCCAGCCAGGGGAGACCCCGCCCGGGGAGTCGCCGGCCAGGGGAAGGCGGGCCGACGCGCAGCGCAACCGGCAGACGCTGCTGGCCGCCGCCGCCGAGGTGTTCGTCTCCTCCGGCGTCGACGCGCCGATCCGCGAGATCGCGGCCAGGGCGGGCGTCGGAACGGGAACGATCTACCGCCACTTCCCGACCCGCGCGGATCTCGTCGTCGCCGTCTACCGCCACCAGGTCGAGGCCTGCGCCGAAGCCGGCCCGGCCCTGCTGGCCGAGGCCGACTCCCCGTTCGCGGCACTTCGCCAATGGGTCGACCTCTTCGTCGACTTCCTGGTCACCAAGCACGGACTCGCCAACGCGCTGCAGTCGGACGGCAGCGGCTTCGACGCGCTGCACGCCTACTTCCTCGACCGCCTGGTGCCCGTCTGCGCACAGCTGCTCGCCGCCGCGGCCGAGGCCGGCGAGATCAGGCCCGGAACGCAGGCCTACGAACTGATGCGCGGCATCGGCAACCTCTGCGCCGGCCGCGACGGCGACCCCCGCTACGACCCCCGCCGCCTGGTCGACCTGCTCCTCCAGGGTCTCCAGCGACCGCCGTCATCCTGACGCGCGAGAGCCTTCCGCAACCGTGAGCTCCCCGGTTCAGCCCGTCCTGGCCAGCATGGCGTGGACGGACCTGATCACCACGTCGGGGCGGTCGAGCGGGACGTCGTGCGAGCTGTTGTCGGCCACGACCAGGTCGCGGTCGGGGGCGGCGTGAGCGAACGCCGCCTGCGCGTCGCGCCAGAGCTGGGCATCCTGCGGCGAGGTCTCGAACGGTGTCCTGGCCGAGGCGATGACCGTCGCCGGAAGGTCCTGCGGCCAGGACGCCTGGTGGTATGCGCGGTGCATGGCCGCGTAGTCCTGTGCCACGGAGAGCAGTTGGCGGGTCTGGGGAGTGGAGGGCTGGGAGGCGAGAGCGGCGACCTGGTCCTTGTTCGCGGCCACGACCCGGTCGATCTCGCCGTCGGTGTAGAAGTCGGGCAGGCTGGCGTCGATCAGAACCGCACCCCCCACCCACCCGGGGTGGCTGCGCACGAAGTAGGTGGCGATCTCCCCGGCCTCCGAGTGCGAAGCCAGGACCACGTGGCTCGTGGCGCCTGCCGCCGTCAGCACCGCCGCCAGATCCGACACGGCGTCGTCGACCCGCCACGGTCCGGCCACCTCCTCGCTGGCACCCAGACCGGCCCGGTCGTACGTGATGATCTCCGCACCGGTGTCCTTGGCCAGGGCCGGCGCCAGGTCCTTCCAGTAGGACGAGTCCTGCCCGCCGCCGGCATCCAGCACGACCGCGGGCAGACGGCCGGGCGTGACGTGGAAGACCAGCCGGTGCCCGTTGTTGACGACCGTCCGGGCGGAACCGTCGGAGCCGTCAGAGCCGGCCGTCAGAGCCGGCCGTCAGAGCCGGCCGCCGAACCGGCCGAGCCGACCGCACCCGGCACGCGGGACGTGCCGCACGCGGCCGCGCTTCCCAGTGCGAGAGCAGCGGTGGCGAGCAGGAGCACTGCTCGCCGACTGCGTGACGTCATGATCCGTCCTCCGATTGCATGATGAAGGCGCGTCAGGGCAAGCCACCCGCCACCGACACCCGACCTTCGCCTCTACGAGACGACCACCAGTCTTCGCCGCCGCCCCGCCCCCGGTCGATGCGACCAACCCCCCGACACCCCCGGGGGCTCCCCCCCCCCCGCAACCCACACCAGGGCGCACCCCCGAGCCGCGTCGAACCCACGACGCCCGCCGCGCCGACCGGTACCAAGGTCGTCGACGGCCCCACCTGCCGACGCTGACCCGCCGGAACAACCCGATGCCCGAGCTCAGCCGGCAGCACAAATCCCCGGCCACAGAGCCTCCTTGCCGATCTCTTGACGTCGTCCGCACGCCGTCAAGGCGCTATGCTTTGGCCAGGCGACCACGCTCGCCGTTACGTCGGACCCGGGCTTCTCCCGCAGCCGCCCGGGGTTGAGGACGCAAAGTGCCGTCGGGCGCGCGTGGTGCAGAGCTGTCGTTCCTCCTATGGGGCGCAGTGGGCGGGAGCACTGAGTCGCGCCCACCGGGAGCCGGACATGACGCTCGACAGGGACATCGTTACGCTCACACGCCGCATCCAGCGTGAGTCCGGGGACACGATCCCCTTCCGGCAGGCGCGGTTGACCGCCGCGCGCGAGTTGGGCGGGCTGCCCGTCCACACCATGACTGCCGAGGAGCGGATCCCGCTCCGCATCCAGTACACCGCGGAGAGCGAGGCCGCCGCCCGATCCGCGGTCAGCAGCGACACCCACGGGCTCGGCCTGGACCACTGCTCGGACGACCAGCGTGCCTTTCGGGCCCTGCTGGCGCTCGCGCTGTTCAATGACAACGTATACAGCGGTCCGACTGCGAGGTGGGGCTACGCGGTCGTCGCTTCATACGACCCGGTGATGTCGCCCCGCCGGGACCAGTTGGTGATGGTGGCGGAGCGCGCCCCGGAGAACGTCGCCACCAGACTGCTGGCCACCAAGGGGACCGTCTCGCGCGGCATCCCCGGACTACGACACGAGGTCAGCTACACGTGCCACGGGCAGCGCTCCCTCTGCCTGCGTCATCTGCCCACCGGTGCACTGTTGACCATCACCGGTGACCCAGCCGGATGCCAGCGCGGCAACAGGCGCAGTCGTGTGCCCCTGCACTCCTATTTCACGGTGGACTACGACCTCACCGGGCACGAACGCCGCGCTCTGGCATCGGTTCCCCCGATCTCGCGGGACGCCACCACTCTGCTGGCCGGTCTCGTCTCCCGCTACAACCTCGTTGACCGGCGCGGCCGCTGGGCGACCAGTCTGTCATGGGACCCCCTGCAGCGCCCCGGAGTCGAACGTAGGAGGGAACCGGAGGTGATCCGGCACGGTGCCGTACGCCGGCTCTGGGGCGCAGAGGACTCGTGGACGTTCCGCTGGACCGGCTATCCCGAACCCTATGACCTGGCGCTGGCCCTGACTCACCGGGAGGCTGGAATCAGGGGTGCGGGATTCACTCGACACGGCGACGCCTACCGGGTGGCGCTGGGCACTGCCACGCTCGAATTGTGTGACAGGAAGGGCTGATCCGTGCCGTTCCTCACCGACCACCCGGGGTCCGCGCCCGTTCTGGTGGCCGCCGTCATCCTCGGAGTCCTCCGCTTTATGTTTCCGAAGGATTCTCGCCACCGCCTGGAGCTGTGGAAGGCATTCCTCGAACACCGACGTCGGCGCTGGCAGGTGACGGAGCGTCGCCGCATGACGGAGAGGTCCGGAAAGCCTGGCCAGCCGGATCACCCTGTTTGAGCGGCACGACGCGGCGGTCACCGATCGCGCCGCGCGGACTTCAGCCGACCAGCATCCTGCCGGGGCCGTTCACCTGACAGGGGGACGGCCCCCGCAGGCCGACACACTCTGGTTCGGGATGCGCGGGGGGGGGGGGGGGGTGTCCGGGGTGGGGTGATCGTTCATGCCCT
>NZ_JBHXMU010000014.1:5276-31627 GCF_042720685.1 Kitasatospora sp. NPDC058492 | reverse complement strand
CAAAACCGTTTGGGCGCGCCCCGGCGGGGGGGACACCGCGGGCGCGGCGGGCACACCCCCCCCCCCCCCGCGGGCGGGGGCCTTCCCCGTGACTGGACCCCGGCCCCGGCAGGCCTACACAGTCTGGTTCGGAATGCGCGGGATGGCGGGTGCGGTGTCGGGGAGCCGCTAGCGTCGAGGGCAGGCCGCCCCGGGACGAGAGGGCGGGTGCGTCGATGGATCGGAGCCACTGTGGTCCCCATGACCCTGCAAGAGATCGCCGAGGCTGTCGGGGGCGCTCTGCACGACGTCCCCGATCCGGCCGCGGTGGTGGACCGGCCCGGGGTCATCGACTCGCGGCTGGTGGAGCCGGGGGCGCTGTTCATCGCGTTGCCGGGTGAGCACACGGATGGGCACCGGTTCGCGGAGGCCGCCGTCCGCGCCGGGGCGACGGCAGTGCTCGCGGCTCGGCCGGTGGGGGTGCCGGCGGTCGTGGTGCCGGACGTCCAGGACGCGATGGGTGCGCTGGCCCGCGCGGTGCTGGACCGGCTGAAGGCGCCGACCGTGATCGGGCTGACCGGCTCTGCCGGGAAGACCAGCACCAAGGACCTGCTGGCCCAGGTGCTGGAGACCATGGACACCACGGTGGCCACGCCGCTGTCGTACAACGGCGAGATCGGCCTGCCGCTGACCGTCTTCCGGGCGGACGAGAGCACTCGCCTGCTGGTGCTGGAGATGGGCTCGCGGGGCGCCGGGCACATCAAGTACCTGACGGGGATCGTCCCGCCGAAGGTCGGCCTGGTGCTGAACGTCGGGACCGCGCACGTGGGCGAGTTCGGGGGCGGGAAGGAGTCGATCGCGGTCGCCAAGGGCGAGCTCGTCGAGGCCCTGCCCGTCGACGGCCTGGCGGTGCTGAACGCCGACGACCCGTACGTCATGTCGATGGCGTCGCGCACGGTCGCGCCGGTCCTGACGTTCGGGGTGGAGGCCGGGGACGTGCGGGCCGTCGACGTCGAGCTGGACGGCGCCGGGCGGCCGTCGTTCACGCTCACGTGCCGCGGCGAGAGCGCCCCCGTGAATCTCGGGCTGCACGGCGCCCACCACGTGTCCAACGCGACGGCCGCCGCCGCGGTGGCGATCGGCCTGGGCGCGAGCGTGCGGCAGGCAGCCGACGCGTTGACTGGCGCCCGGCAGCTGACGCCGGGCCGGATGGACGTCACCGAGCGGCCGGACGGCGTGACGGTGATCAACGACGCGTTCAACGCGAACCCCGATTCGATGGCCGTCGCCCTGGCCGCGCTCACCGCCATGGCCGGCGGCGGGCGCAGGACTGTGGCGGTGCTGGGCGAGATGCGGGAGCTGGGCGAGGAGTCCGAGGCCCACCACGCGGAGCTGGGTCGGCTCGTCGCCCGCAGTGGGATCACCGACCTCATCGCGGTCGGCGGCCGGGAGGCCCGGCTGGTGCACACCTGGGCGGTGGAGGGCGGCGTCAACGGCACGCTGGTGCCCGACCGCGACGCCGCCCTCGACCTGCTGCTGACCTGCCTCAAGCCCGGAGACGTGGTGCTGGTGAAGGGCTCCCACAGCGTCGGGCTGGAGGACACCGCGATGCGCCTCGCCAAGCCCGATGCCGCACGCTGACTACGCCGCGACGATCGGGGTCTCGGCCAGCCGCAGCAGGACGGCCCTGCCGACGCGACCGGCGGTCCCGGTGCCCATCGTCACCACCAGGTCGCCGGGCCCGGCCAGCTCGGCGACCACGTCCGCCGCATCGCGCCCGTCGCCCGCGGTGTGGGCCCGGCCGCCGCAGGCCGCGACCTGCGCGGCCATCGGCGCGGTGCTGATCCCGGTGAGCGGGGACTCGACCGAGGCGTGCACGTCGAGGAGGACGACCTCGTCGGCCGCCGCGAGCCGGCGGCCCATCTCCTCGCCGAGGGCGGCGGTGCGGGTCCAGCCGGTGGGCTCGAACACCGCGATCACCCGGCCCTCGGTGAGCATCCGGGCCGTGGCCAGGTCGGCGGTGATCTCGCTCGGGTGGTGGGCGTAGGAGTCCAGCACCGTCACCCCGGCGTAGGTGCCGGTGGTGGTGAGCCTGCGCTTGATGCCCTGGAAGGCGTTGATGCCGGCCACCAGGCCGACGGGCTCGGCCCCGAGCGCCCGACCGGCGGCGAACGCGGCGGCGGCGTTCAGCGCGTTGTGCCGCCCGGGGACGGCCAGGGTGAACTCGTGCCACGACCCGTCCGTGTCCTGGACGGTGACATGGCTGGCCGTCCCGTCCCACAGCACGCGCAGCACCCGCACGTCGGCGTCCTTGGCCTCGCCGACGGTGACGACGCGCGGGCCGGGCGCCGCCTGGAGGCGCTCGGCCAGCAGCCGGGCGCCCGGGTCGTCGGCGGTGACGACGAGCACGGAGCTGTTGCGGGCCAGGCGCTCGAAGACGTCCAGGACGTCGTTCAGGTCGACGTACTGCTCGGGGTGGTCGTCGTCCACGTTCAGGACGACGGCGACCTGCGGGTGGTAGCGGCCGGCGGTGCGGTCGCTCTCGTCCGCCTCGGCGACCAGGAGGCCGCCGAGGCCCTGGTGGGCGTTGGGGCGGCCGACGGGGGTGCCGCCGATGGCGTACGACGGGTCGAGGTGGGCCAGCGCGGTGCTGAGGATGCCGGTGGTCATGGTCTTGCCGTGGGTGCCCGCCACGGCGACCGACTGCTCGGCGGTGGCGATCAGGTGCGCGAGCACGTCCGAGCGGTGAACCACCGGGATGCCGGTGCGGCGGGCGGCGGCGACTTCGGGATTGCTCGGGGTCACCGCGCTGGACCACACGAGAACGGTGGCGTCGGCGGGCACGTTGCTGGCGGTGTGGCCGATGGCGACGGCGGCACCGGCGTCCTCCAGCTCACGCAGGGCGGCGGTGTCGCTGGTGTCGGAGCCGGAGACCCGGCTGCCGCCTTCCAGCAGCAGGCGGGCGACGGCCGACATGCCGACGCCGCCGATGCCCACGAAGTGCGGGCGGGTCAGGTCGACGGGGCCGTCGTGGACGGGGACGATCACGTTCCTGGTTTCCATGCTGTGCGCTCCAGTTCGGAGTCCAGCCCGTGATGGGCGATGGGTGGAAGGCGCTACGCGGAGGTGCCGCCGTCCGGCGCCGAGCCGGCAGCCGGGTGGGCACCGATTCGGGCCGAGTCGAAGTCGTCGTGCACGATGACGCCGAGCAGAGCGATCACCACGGCGTTGCCGACCGCCCACAGGACACCGAGGAACGCGCCGACCGGATCGCGGTGCTGGCCTCGGTGACGGGACGGGGACTCGTGCACGGCTAACTCCTCACGACAGACGGGGAGATGGTGGCTGGCGCTGACCGGGCGCTTGAATTTCGTGCCCGATGGGGTCATGAGAGCCGAAGGCAGGACCGTGACGGGATGGTGAGCTAAGGTCACTCACGGTTCATTCATCACTCACTGGGGGCGGAGCGGATGGAGACGCAGGCCGACCACGACGCGGTCGACCAGGCCATGGAGGCGTTCGCCGCCGAAGTCGCCCACTGGCGCGAGGTACGCGGCCTCTCCAAGCGCGCACTGGCCGGAAAGATGGGCTTCGACCCCTCGTACGTCAGCCACATGGAGTCCGGCCGCCACAAGCCCACCGAGGAGTTCGCCCGTCTCGCCGACGAGACCCTCAACGCCGGGAAGGCCATCTGGCGACGCTGGCTCGACTACGACGCCGCCCGCTCCCGTAGCCGCACCCCGACCACGCCGCCGCCACCCCGCCGGCCCGAGCAGCCCTACGCATCCGGCTCCGCGCTCGTGGTCGAGCACGATGAAGCCGCGCTCCAATTCGACGGCTCCACCTACCGGTTGACCATGCGTCGCCGACTACGCAACACCGGAGCCGAGCCCATCACCCGCTACCTCATCCGCATCGCCGTCGACCGCTACCCCGGCGAACCCGAGCGCTCCAACGCCCACTACCGTGAACACCCACTGACCTGGGACGAACTCGCGCTCACCGCCTCGTGCCGGGGCGAGGACATGCGGTGGCAGGCCAAGCACGACCGCGACGCCTTCAAGGAGGTCTGGCTCCTGTTCGACAACGAGCACGGCCGCTTCCCGCTCTACCCGGGCGACGCGACCTGGATCGAGTACGCCTACAGCGTCGGCGCCGACAAGTGGGGCCACTGGTTCCAGCGCGCCGTCCGCCTGCCCACCGAACACCTCGCCGTACGCCTCGACTTCCCCGCCGCCCTCGACCCGGTGGTGTGGGGCACCGAAACCTCCATGACCGCCGAAGCCGTGCCCCTCCGCACCGCCGTCAGCCGCCGCGACGACGGCGAGCGCCGGCACTTCGCCTGGGCGACCGACAACCCACCGCTGCACGCCCGCTTCCGCCTCGAATGGCGCTTCCGCGTCACCCCCAACAACCAGCAACACACCAAGGAGACCAGGTGATCGAGGTGCGGCCCAGCCAGCAGATGCAGTCCCTCGGTGTAATCCAGCAGGGCACCCCCATCCTCAACCGCCCGGCCGAGCCCTTCGACCTCCCAGTCGAACGCGCCGCCGCCCAGGCCGTGATCGACGAACTGTTCACCGCTGTCGACCGGATCGGCCGCGTCCACTCCTTCGCCAAGGGCATGGGCCTCGCCGCCCCGCAGATCGGTATCCCCCGCGCCGCCGCCCTCGTCCTGCCCCCGACCGCCGGCGCCGACCCGATCATCCTGCTCAACCCGAAGATCACCGCCGTCTCCGACGAGACCGATGAACAGTACGAGGGCTGCCTCAGCTTCTTCGACGTCCGCGGCATGGTCCCCCGCCCACTCCGCATGGGTGTCACCGCCACCACCCTCGACGGCACCATCACCACCTCCACCTACGAGTTCGGCCTCGCCCGCCTCATCGCCCACGAGATCGACCACCTCAACGGCCTCCTCTACACCGACCGCATGCGCCCCAACGTCCACCCGATCCCGGTCGAGGAGTACCGAGGTACCGGCTCGACCTGGGCCTACTGACATCCGGGGCAGGTGGCGCCTGGCGCATGCCACTCCACACAATCAGTTGATAGAACCATCGAAATCCTGCATGCCTGGTCGCGATGAGCTCTGGCCATCTGTCAGCAGTGAAAATGTATAGAGAGGCATCCCGGACGGGGTTGAGCCCTTGCTCCCTCTGGCCGGGATGCAGCGAACCGCTCTGCCGAAGGCCCCCCGGTTCCATCCCCAATGCCTGTACGTCAACCCGGATTTCAGACCCCCGCCCATAGGGCGGAGGGGTCTTTTCGTTTCTAGCCAGCCCACCGCGTTCTCGTACGCCCCCGTACCACCTTTGGTGCGGGGGTCTCGTCGTCCCTGGAGGTCTTGATGATCGATAACACCATCGCCTACGGCGCTTGGTTGAGCATCACCTGGATGGTCACCATCTTACTTTTGGTGCTTCTCATCTCGTTTCTCACCTGGCTTGCCCTGCGCAAGGCGCAGCCGGGGGAAGTTGTCGATGTCCTGGCTGAGGTGCGGCGGATTATCGTTGCACTGGGTACTTTCACGCCCGCCCCAGTCCGACGAGTCAGTCGAGGCCCAGGTGCCAGTCCCGTTGGCCGGCTAACCGGTCGGCCTGCGTCACGAGAGGTGACGGATCAGCCGGGTGGCGCCGAGCGGCCCATGATGCGGGCTCCTTCCTGCCCAGCCTCGGCCAACAGGGGCGGAGCGTCGTGAGCTGGTCGCTGCGCTGACCGGGGCCGCGGCGGAACGGTTCCGCGGCTGCTGCGCGCTCGGCGGGCAGCAGCCGCGGTGGTCCGGGCGGAGCCACACCACGTTCTCGTCCATCGGTGCTTCCTCCCGGCTCGATCACGACAGGGACGTCGACGGGCGGCCACGAGCGCAGCCCACGTGGCCGCCCGTCGAATGCATCCCTCCCACCGAGGGCCCGCGTGACCACGACCGGTGGCCCCGTCTTGCGCACCTCGAACCCGGGCCTGCACGGCCACGCACCTCGTCTCGGGCCTGGCCGACCGCGTTGAGATGGTCCGGCGGAGTGACTATCTTCGTGAGGTGAGTGAACGTGTGATGCAAGAGCCCACCCTGATGGTGTTGACCGCCCTCGCGGACGCGCCCCGGCACGGATACGCCATCGCGCAGGAGGTCAAGGTGATGACCGGCGGCCGGGTCGCGCTGCGTACGGGTGCGCTGTACGGGGCCCTGGACCGGCTGCTGGCCGACGGTCTGATCGACATCGACCGCGAGGAGATCGTCGACGGCCGGGCCCGGCGGATCTTCACCCTGTCCCCGGCGGGGCGGGAGCGGCTCGCGGTGGAGGCCGAGCGCCTGGCCGCGGCGGCGAAGGAGGCCACCCGCCGCCTGTCCGTCGCCAAACCGCCGGCGGCCTCCGCATGATCGAGCGCGTCCTGCGGCTCTATCCCGCCGCCTACCGCCGGGCCCACGGCGGGGAGATCGTCGCGACCTTCCGCGAGATGACCGCGGGCGAGCCGCTGGGCTCGCGGCTGCGGGAGGGCGCGGGTCTGGCGGCGCACGCGATGAGGATGCGGATGGGGCTGGGCACGGCCGCGCCCGTCGCGAAGGTCCTCGCGCTGGCGTACCCCTTCGCGCTGGCCGCCGCGGCCGCCGCCTGCGGCCTGCACCTGCTGAGCTGGTACGCCGGCGTCGTCTCCTCGCCCGCCCCGCTGGGGGTGCGAATCGGAACCGACCTGTCGGGGGCGTGGGGCGCGCTGCTCGTGTCGTCGCTGGTCGTGGTCGCGGGGTCGGTGGCGGCGCTGGCCGGCCGGTGGCGCGTGGGGGTGCCCTGCACGGTGGCCGGGCTGCTCTCCTTCGCGGCGGCCGCGGTGGTCAGCGGGCGGGCGTTCGGTGACCCGGTGGTCACCCCGGCCGCGATGGTCCTGGCGGCGGCCGTGCTGCTCGCCTGCCCGCAGGACCGGCGGGCGGAGGGTGTCGCGGCGGGGCGGGCGGGCGCGGCCGGTGCCGTGGTCGCGCTCGTGGTCGTGCCACGGGCGGCCATCGCCTCGCACGGGGTGCCGTGGGTCAGCACCGACTACGGGTGCTGGCCGCTGGTCGTCCTGGCCGCGACCGGTGTCGCGCTGACCTGGTCCAGCGGATCGCGGGGCGGCCGCGAGCTGGCGGCGATGGCCCTGGCCTCCCCGCCGCTGCTCGCCCACGCCTACACGGTGGCGTGGGGCGAGGCGGCTGTCGTCGCGTGCCTGGCGGCCGCGCTGCCGGCCACCGCGGTGGTCGCCGGGCTCGCCGGCCGCCTGAGGCGAAGCGGTCGCATCCTCCGCTGAACGGCCTGCCGCGGCTGCTGAACTCGATGGGGTGATGTCGGAGCTGGTTTCTTCGGAATGGCTGGGGCTCTGGCTCACCTTCCGCCCGGGAGCAGGTGCTTCAGGCCGCAAGAGGGCCCAGCCGCAACCAGCGGCTGGGCCCTCTTCGCATCCTCGTTCAGCCTGGCTGCGAGCTGCTTGACGTCGGGTGCGAGGTGTCCGGCCTACGGGTCGGATCGACGTCGGCCGGGATGCGCGGTGCGTCGAGCGGATGGTCGCCGTACGGGTCGGGCGAGCGGGTCAGCTCTTCCCGCCCTCGGCCCAGGTGATGTCCATCTGGTCGATGAAGTAGCGGCCGTCGAAGCAGAGGAAGACCTTGGACGTGGTGTCGTTGTCCGCGATCCAGGTCTTGTTCCACTGCACGACGGTGCCGGCGCCGTCGCGCTTGGGGAAGTAGAGGCCCTCGCGGCGCTCGGGCTGGTTGTAGAAGCCGTGCCCGTTGGCCAGCCGGTGCGGCGTCCTGACGAGGGCACCGCTGACGTCGGCGTAGAGTGCGGCGGGGAAGTTGGTGCGGGCGACGAGCTTCGGCGGAACGTAGTGGACGTCGACCTCCCCGGAGTCCACGTAGCGGGCGGGTTCCCCCGGCAGCCGGTGGAAGGCCCTGCGCGCGGCGCCCGCCGTCTCGTAGCTGTCCGTGAAGGTCACGAGGCTTCCCTCCCGCCCCTCCTTGTACCAGTCGCCCTGGGAGTACTGGTCGAAGTCGAAGGCCTCGATGCGGGTGCCCGGGGCGAGGAGCTCGCCGGGGACCTCCCGGAAGCTGGTCTCGTCGAAGATCTGCTCGATGGTTCGCACGTGCTTCTCGAAGCGGCGGGCCGGCACCCGGACCCGTCCCGTTCCCACCGGGAGGTCGGTGGCCTTCGGCGCCGGAGCGGGTGCGGGCTTGGGCGGTGGGACGGGCGCGGGCGCCCAGGCGGTGCAGGAGCGGTCCTCGGCCCCGGCGCCCTTCTCCAGGACCAGCGGTCCGCCCGGCCGTTCGGCGGCCGGGTCGGCCAGGCCGAGGAGGCAGTTGGAGGAGTCGTGGAGGGCCATCAGCCGACCGGTGTCGCGCTGGACGAAGGCCCGCCACGCCTGCCGCCAGTACGAGGAATCGCTGCCGGTGTCGGGGAACTTGGGCCGCAGGGTGACCGTGGCACCCCGGCTCGACTCCTCGGCGGTCAGGTAGAGGCCGGTGGCGACGTGCCGGATCCGGTGGTTGATCACCCGGAACCGCTCGGCCACCCACTGCTCGCCGTCACCACCGGTCTCGGGTCCGAGCACCACGGGGGTGCCCTCCGGGCTCCCCGCCGGGGCACCCGCCACCAGGCCGGGAATGCGGTGCAGGCGCAATACGAAGGTCTCGGCGGGCCAGTCGACCAGCATCGTGAACAGCCTCTCGGTAGTCGAATATGACATGAAGTCACAACATGATCACCTGATCGGGTGGGGATGCGCCATGGCGTACGGCACACCGTGGGCGCCGCACCAGGAGACTGTGCTCCGGCATCCGCCGAAGGCCACCCGCCGAAGGGCGCCGGCGGGTCGGGCCCCGGCAGCTGTCCGGCTGGGACCGGGCTGAACGCGCGCTGCTGGCGCTGGTGGCCGAGCGCCGCATGAGCAACGCAGAGGGTCCCGGACGGGGGGGCTGGGCAGTCCGATCGCCGCCTGGCCGACGGCCACTGCCGCGGCCGTGGCCGTGGCCGTGGCGGAACCGGCGGAGGCGCCGTGCCGGGCCGTGGCGGAAGGGGAGTACGTCAAGGTGCGGTGGTCGTCACGGACGGCACACTGCACCGGGTGTCGGCCGCCGTGCGCGTTCCCCGCGTGCGGCGGCCGGCGGCGTTGCGGAGCGGTCGCGGGTGGCTGGACCTCGGGCGGGGGCGTCGGGCGGGGGCGTCAGGGCGCCGGGCTCTGCGCGCCCTCGACGTCGGTGAGCAGTTTGCGCAGGAGCCCGTCCAGGGTGGCCCGTTCCTCGCCCGAGAGGGCGGAGAGCAGCGCGGTCTCGTTGGCCGCGTGGTCGGTGAAGGCGGCGTCCACGAGGGCGCGTCCGGCCGCGGTGAGGGCGATGCGGATGCTGCGCCGGTCCGCCGGGTCGGTGCGGCGTTCCACCAGGCCCGCCGATTCCAGCCGGTCGATCCGGCTGGTCATGCCGGCCCGCGACATCAGCAGCAGCGTGGCGAGTTCGGAGGGCATCAGTTCGTACGGCGCGCCGGAGCGGCGCAGGGTGGCGAGAACGTCGAACTCGCCGCGCTGGAGGCCGTGTTGCTTGAACACCTCTTCGACGACCCGGCCCGCGAGCAGCGCGAGGCGGCCGAGGCGGCCGACGGTGCCGACCGCCGCCAGGTCGAGGTCCGGGCGCTCCCGGCTCCACTGGTCGAGCATGACGTCCACGTGATCCATAGGGGCATGTTATTCGATGGGAGATAGTTAGACGTAGTACTATCAGCCAGGGAACTATCGAAGCGCTCACTGTAGGGAGAGGCCAATGACGTTGATCGGACCGGAAGCCGTGGTGGTGCGGGGCGACGAAGCCGAGACCGTCGGAATGCTCGGCGGCAAGGGGCGGCTGCTGGCGGACTCCAGCGCCACCGGCGGCGCCCTGAGCACCCTGCGCGTCACGCTGGGGCGCGGCAAGGACGGCGCCACCCCGCACTACCACGGGGGCTCCTCGGAGCTGTTCTTCGTCGTCGACGGCTCGGCCCAGGTGCTGGTCGGGAACGAGGTGGTCACCGCCCGGAGCGGCGACCTCGTGGTGGTGCCGCCCCATCTGCCGCATGCCTTCGCGGCGGCGCCGGACTCCGGGGCGGACCTGCTGATCGTGATCACCCCCGGGGTGGAGCGCTTCGACTACTTCCGCCTGCTGGAGCGGATCCGCGCGGGCGAGGCGACGGTCGAGGAACTGCTCGCCAAGCAGGACCTCTTCGACAACCACTTCCTGGAGTCGCCGAGTTGGCGCGAGGCCCGGGAGGAAGCCGCCCGGTCCGAGCCGTAGACCGCCCGACACCGAGCTCGGCCCGACACCAGGGGAGGAACCCCGTGACCGACACCCGCACCATCACCAACCCGCCCGGCCTGCACGACCCGACGCCGTTCGGCTACAGCCACGCCGCCTCCGCGCCCGGCGAACCGGTGTTCATCGGCGGCCAGTACGCCTCCGACGCCGGCGGTCAGGTCGTGCCCGGCGACTTCGCCGCCCAGGCGGAGCTCGCCCTCGCCAACCTGCGCACCGCGCTCGCCGGGGTCGGCCTCGGCTTCGAGCACGTGGTCCGGCTCGGCTCGTACATCGTCGACCACGACCCGCAGAAGCTGGCCGTCCTCGGCAAGGCCCTGGCCGGGGCCTGGGGCGACCGGCTGCCCGCGCAGACGCTCAGCGGGGTCGCCTCGCTCGCCCTGCCGGGGATGCTCTTCGAGATCGATGCGGTCGCCGTCCGGCCGACGGCGGGGGCAGCGGGCTGACCCACCCACGCGCAGGGGTCCCACCGGCCGGTGGGACCCCTCGCCGTACCGCCGCCGTTCGAGCCGGCGCGGACCGCTCACACGGCCCGGGTCGCCGCGCACAGCCGTCGTTCCACGATGTCGGGGCCGCGGCTTGAGGAACAGCACCCGCAGGAACGGGCCCTCGTCGGTGGCGGCCGTGTCGAGGATCCGGAGCAGGGTCGGATGCCGAGCCAACCGCGGTAGCCCACGTGGGTTCGAGTGCGATCTCGTCCAGGAATCTCGGAACCTGCGCGCTTCGGCCCGTACGGACAGCAAGGGATGGCGCGGCGCGTCCGCCAGAGGCCATTAGTCCGTTTGACGTAGCATTCCGTTCGACGGACTATTGGGGTCTGCGCGAGAGGATGCTCATGCCGTTCACCCTGGCCCACCCCGCGGCCGTACTGCCGTTGCTGCGGAGGCCCTTCAGCCGGGCCGCGCTGGTCGCCGGAGCCGTCGCACCGGACCTGCCCTACTTCGTCGTCACCACGGGACTGCCCGTCAGCGCGCAGTCCTGGTACGAACCCTTCGTCAACGCCACGACCTCGCACAGCGCCCCGGGCGCCGTCACCGTCGCCCTGCCGTACGCCCTCGCCCTGTGGGCGCTGCTCCGAGCCGGCCAGCGCCCCCTGGCGTCCCTGCTGCCGGTGCCGGTGCCGGTGTCGACGCCCGCCACTCCGTCGCGGCGGCTGCGCACCGCCGGCGCGCCGGCGCGGCGAGCCGGGTGGGTCGTGCTGTCCGCCCTGATCGGCATCGCCACGCACCTGGTCTGGGACGCCTTCACCCACTTCGACGGCTTCGTGGTCACCCGTACGCCCTGGCTCAACTCCACGCTGGTGGGCAGCCTCACCTGGGCGCGGGCGTTGCAGCACGCGAGCACGATCGGCGGGCTGGCCGCCATCGCGGTGTACGTGTGGCCGAGGCGGGCCCGCCTCCTCGCCGGTGAGGGCCGCACGAAGCCCGGCAGCGCGCTCCGGCGCCCCGTCCTCCTTGCCATGGCCCTGGTCGCGGTCGTCGGAGCCGTCGCCCACGCCTGGCGGTGGCTCGTCGGCCCGGAGGCGGCGACCGACGGGCTCCCGCTGGGCGCCGTGATCGAAGGGGTGCTGTCCGACGCGGCGAAGGGCGCGGGCGCCGGCCTGATCGGCAGCCTGACCCTGTACGTCCTCATGTGGTGGAGTCGGCGCGCCCTCACGGCAACCCGCCTCCGCAGGGTCAGAGTTGACACAGTATGCCTGGGCCCGCAGGGAGAACGCGGGTCCATTCACCGACAATCGGAACACCAGGCAGAGGCTGATGGCCGGTTCGGCACCCGGCCAACCGGATGAGGGGAACACGTGCGTCCAGATCATGATCAGGATTCGCTGAGCTTCGCGTTGCTCGGCACGCTGCGGGTCCGGCGCGCCGGCACGGATCTGCACCTCGGCGGCCCGCAGCAGCGGTCGGTGCTGGCCGCCCTGCTGCTGCGCCCGAACGCGGTCGTGACGGTCGACGAGCTGATCGCCGACCTCTGGGGAGACCAGCCGCCCGGTGCGCCCGACACCACCTTGCGCACCTACGTGTGGCAGCTGCGGAATCTGCTGGAGCCCTTGCGCACGGCGCCCACGGTGCTGATCTCCCGAACGGGCGGCTACCGTCTGGCCGTCGAGCCGGACCGCGTGGATGTGTGGCAGGTCAAGCGCTTGCAGGAGCTGGCCGGGACGTGCGCCGCCGAGCGGCCGCAGGACGCCCGGAACGCACTGGGAGAAGCCCTGACCCAGTGGCGAGGGGAGCCGCTCGCCGGCCTGCCGGGGCCGCTCATGTGCCGCGAGCGGGAAAGGCTTTCGAGGCTGCGCCTCACCCTCCTGGAGGAGCGCCTCGCCCTCGACGTAGCCCTTGACGTAGCCCCTGGCGTAGCCCTCGACGTGGCACTCGACGCTCCCTCCGGCTACCTGCCGGAGCTGGAGCAGCTGGCCGGTGACCACCCGCTCCACGAGCGCCTACAGGAACTGCTCATCCGCGCGCTGCACCGGCAAGGCCGCACGTCCGAGGCGCGCGCGGTCTACGACGCGCTCCGATTACGGCTGGTGGAGCAGCTGGGGATCGAACCGGCGCCCGTGCTCACGGAGTTGTGTCACGATCTCGGTGTGGATGCCGCCATGCGATCGAGGACCGGTGCACCCGGTCCGGACTTACGCCCAGACGTACCGTTACCGCCCGAGTCGGCCGACCGCGGGGCCGACCGCAGGGTCGACAGCGCGGCCGACCGAGACGCCGACCGTGGCGCCGACAGTGCGGCCGACCGCGAAGACCTGGACCAACTCCCACCGGTCCTACCGCAGTTCATCGGACGTCAGGACCACGTCGCCCGGATCGGGCAAGCGCTGACCGGGCAAGCACCGACCGGACGGACCAGCCCCGCACTGCGACTGGTGACCGTGACCGGGATGGCCGGGGTGGGGAAGACGACCCTCGCGGTGCGAGCCGCCCACACCGTGCGCCCGGACTTCCCGGACGGCCGGCTGTACGCGGATCTGCGCGGCGCCGACCTGGTGCCCGCGAACGCGTCCGACATCCTGGCGGACTTCCTGACAACGCTTGGCGTGCGGGCGGCAGTTGTGCCCAAGGACCTCGAAAGCAGGGCGGCGCTGTTCCGGACCGCCAGCGCGGGACGACGGCTGCTCATCCTCCTGGACAACGCACGCGACGAGGCCCAGATCCAGCCGTTGCTGCCCGGCTCGTCGGACTGCGCGGTCATCGTCACCAGCCGCACGGTGCTCACCAGCGTGCCGTCGGTCCTGCACGTCGCGCTGGACGTGTTCAGCGAGCCCGAGGCGATCGGCCTGCTCGACTCGGTCATCGGCGCGGCACGCCGGTCCGAACAGGGCCCCCAGGCCAGGATGCTGGTCGATGCCTGCGGCCGGCTCCCGCTGGCCGTACGGATCGCCGCGGCCCGGCTCGCCGCCACCCCGGACCAGCCGATCGCCGAGCTCGTCCGGAGCCTGGCCGACGACCGCGAGGGCATCGACGCCCTCCGCACGGGCGACCTGGCGATCGAGCAGGTCTTCGAGCTCAGCTACCGGCTGCTCCCACCACCCCTGGCCACGGCGTTCCGGATGCTCTCCTGGGCGGAGCCCGACCTCGGTCTGGCGTCGGCGGCCGCAGTCCTGGGCCTGGCGGAGTACCAGGCGGAGCGGCTCGCGGAGTCGCTGGTGGACCAGGCGCTACTGGAGTCGATGGGCGCCGGGCGCTACCGCTACCACGACCTGGTGCGCGCCTTCGCCCGCCGGGCGTCGCTGCGGACCGGCGACCACGAACGGGCCGGCGCCCAGCAGAGGCTGCTGACCCATCTGCTCGGCTGCGCCCGCACGGCCTTCACCCTCGCCGTACCCGGCGACCCGGTCGCCGACGTCTTCGGCGAGCCGCTCCAGCAGCCGGCCGCCCGTCCTGGCCGCCCCCCGGCCGCCCCGGTCTCCCCGGCTTCCTTGCGCCCCCTGGTCTCCCCGGTCTTCGCGGATCTGGCGGACGCCCGCCGGTGGGCCCGGACCGAGACACCCGGCGCCGTGGCGCTCGCAGCCGCCGTCGCGACGGACACCCTGCGCGTCATCGCCGACGGTCGGCCCTCGGCGGGGACCGACCTGCGCGCGGCCGTCAACCTGCTGATCGCCCTCAGCCCGCTCGGCCTCGGCGCCGTGGGCGGCCGGGCGGAAGACGCCACCCGCACGCTGATCGCCGCCGCCGTCGCGGCCGGCGACCGTTGCGCGGAGGGCCGGTCGCGGTTCCTCCTCGGCACGGTCCTGCTGGCCCGGGCCCGGCTCGGCGAGGCCGGCGCACAGGCCCGGCAGGCCGCCGAAGCCTGCCGGGAGGCGGAGGACCCGGCCGTTCTCCGGCAAGCCCTCAACGACCTGGGCCTCATCGCCCAGGCAGAGGGCCGGCACGAGGAGGCGATCGCCGCCTTCGACGAGGCGGTGGTGCTCGCCCGGCAGCTCGGCCACCGGTCCGGCGAGGTGGCGAGCACCGCGAACGCGGCCCTGTCCCGCATCCGCACCGGTCACGCGGCCACGGCGGTGCAGACCTGTCAGCGGATCCTCGCCGAGCCCGGGGGGACCGCCGACGTCGCGATGACCGCGTACGTGCACTACGTCCTCGGCCTCGCCTACCAGGAGCTGGGCCGACTCGACGACGCCGCGGCGCAGTTGCAGTCCTGTATCTGCTGCGCGGGCGTCACCGGCGATCTCAACCGGGAGTCGGCCGCCCGAAGCCGCCTGGCCGACGTCCTGCGCCTGCTCGGACGGCTCGACGAGGCCGTGCAGCAGGCGGAGCGGGCACTGGACCTCGCAGAAGAAGGTGGGCGACAGCGCGAACGCGCCCTCGCCCACCTGGTGTTGGCCCACGCGATGACCGCCCGGGGCGACCACCACGCCGCCCGGCATCAGGAGGCGAAGGCGCGTCTACTGCTCAGCCGCCTCAGCGCCCCGGAGGCCGCCGACGTGACGTCGATGCTGGCCGCCCTGGCGACCGCCGACCGGACTCCTCACCCCCGGTAGCGGATGACGAGACCGGTCCCGTTCCACGTGATGTGCCCCGAGAGGCAGTGCACGTCGGCCGACCCGCCGCAGGCCTGTGCCGACGGCTCGGTCGGCGAGCCCTGCCGCACGGGGGCCCCCGCGCCCACGGCAACAGCGCCCACCACCGGCGCCAGCACGGCCGCACCGGCAACAGCCGTACGGACAACAATCGTTCGAAACACGTTGACGCTCCCTACGTACCTATGGCAAGACGTCCGAACGCTCGCAGGGGTCGGTAGACATCAGATCAACGCAACCGTCACTCCTGTCACTTCCGTCACTCCCGCACACGCACACGCACACGCACACCACACCGCGTCACACCAGCAGGAGGTTGGGAACCATGGCCCAGCAGTTCGGTGACTACCAGAACGAGATCTACTTCGACGGCCTGCGCGGGGTGCTGCCCGCCCTGCCGATGACGTACGCCGGGCTGGAGGCCGGGGCGCAGGCCGCCCTCCCCCCGTCGATCTGGTCGTACGTGGCCGGCGGCGCGGGGGACGAGCACACCCAGCGCGCCAACGTCCGGGCCTTCGAGCGGTGGGGCCTCTACCCCAGGATGATGGTCGGCGCCGCCCGTCGCGACCTGACCGTCGACCTGTTCGGCCACACCCTGCCCTCGCCGCTGTTCCTGGCGCCGGTCGGTGTGATCGGCCTCTGCGCCCAGGACGGCCACGGAGACCTCGCCGCGGCCAGGGCCGCCGCCCGCACCGGTGTGCCGATGGTGGCCTCCACCCTCACCGTCGACCCGCTGGAGCAGGTCGCGGCCGAGTTCGGCGACACGCCCGGCTTCTTCCAGCTCTACACCCCGACCGACCGCGACCTCGCCGCCAGCCTGGTGCACCGCGCGGAGGCGGCCGGCTTCCAGGGCATCGTGGTCACCCTGGACACCTGGATCACCGGCTGGCGTCCGCGCGACCTCGCGACGTCCAACTTCCCCCAGCTGCGCGGCCACTGCCTGGCGAACTACTTCACCGACCCGGTCTTCCGGGCCCGCCTGGCCAAGGCCCCCGAGGAGGATCCGGGTGCGGCGATCCTGGAGTGGGCCGGTATCTTCGGCAACCCGCTGACCTGGGACGACCTGCCGTGGCTGCGCTCGCTCACCGACCTGCCGATCATCCTCAAGGGCGTCTGTCACCCCGAGGACGTCCGCCGGGCCCGGGACGGCGGCGTCGACGGCCTCTACTGCTCCAACCACGGCGGCCGCCAGGCCAACGGAGGCCTGCCCGCCCTGGACGCGCTGCCCGCCGTGGTCGAGGCGGCGGGCAGTCTGCCGGTGCTCTTCGACTCCGGGGTGCGCAGCGGCGCCGACGTGGTCAAGGCGCTCGCCCTCGGCGCCACCGCGGTCGGCGTGGGCCGCCCGTACGCGTACGGGCTGGCGCTCGGCGGCGAGGACGGCATCGTGCACGTGCTGCGCTCACTGCTGGCGGAGGCCGACCTGCTCATGGCGGTCGACGGCTACCCGGCCCTGGCCGATCTGACCCGCGAGGCGCTGGTACGCCTCTGAGGCGGACGGCGTCCGAAATTCACGACACGTATTCGGTGGCGATGCGGTCCGTACTTCCCCGAACTACTTGAACCCGGTTGGGGTGAAAGCGGTCCTGGCCGGATCCCTGCGGTCGGCCTTGACCGTCAGGAAGTCATATGGATGACTGATCGTCACTTGACTGTGATCTACGGGTTCGTGGAACAGTCAAGACCTTGAATCAGCCATGTCGCGCACGTAGATCTATCGTTGACTGATCATTGATCAGCGGCCCATAGGTTTTTCTCGTCGGAGGCGATCGGTTCCACCCCGGGCGGACGTCGCCAATGACACGAGAGGTCCCGCGGGGAGTCGTCCCCTGAACCGAAACGGAGTATCCATCTTATGAACACCAACGACTTCGACCAGGTCATAGCCGAGTTGACCCGGATCAAGAAGGAGTACGTCGAGCAGCGTTCGGCCTTCGTCCCTGGAGAGCGCATGGCCGACTTGCTGAAGGGGCTCGGCGCCACCGACGCCGACCTGGCCCAGCTCCAGCGGGTGAGTGACGACCTGCCGGACGATCCCACCCTCCCCTTCCGCCAGTCGAAGAACGGACGCTTCCACTTCGACGTGAAGAACGGGACGGTCGACCGGGGCGAGTTCCAGCCGTTCGCGCTGTCGGCCGACGAGGACTTCGTACGGCATGACTCCGGAAAGAAGCGTGAGTTCGCGGAGGTCGGTGACGACCTCCAGCTGAACCGGGCCTTCCAGGGGCTGCTCCTGTTCAAGGCGTTCATGGTCCAGGACGTGGAGATCGCGCACCGCCCGAAGCTGGACTACGACTACCCCGGCTGGGTGTGCACCCTGTTCAACCTGCGGACCGTCACCACGCCCGAACTCGTCGGCGAGCCCGCCCTCGAAGGGGTGCACAGCGACGGCGTGGACCACACCATGACCACCCTGCTCGGCAGTGAGAACATGACCGCCGACAGCGCGATCACCTTCCTCCACGACATGCAGCAGATCAACGCGGTCCGCTGGGACGAGGTCGACCCGGAGCTCGTCGTGGGCCAGTACCAGCACCGCCACTTCCTCGACACCATGCTGGTCGTCGACCACGAGCGGAAGCACAGCCTCTCCCCGGTGGTCGCCGCCGACCCGCAGCAGACCTCCACCAGGGACATGCTGATCTTCTTCACGCGGAAGCCCGCCATGGAGGGTCACATCTCCCACACGCACGACTCCCTCGCCTGCCATTCCGCCCTGCCGATGTCGGTCGAACTGCTTCCCTCGGTGGCGGTCTGATGGCGGCGGACGAGATCACGATCACCGACTTCCTGAACGTCGACATCCGTGCGGGCCGGATCGTCCGCGCCGAGGCGTTCCCGCGCGCCCGCCGACCCGCGTACAAGCTGTGGATCGACTTCGGCGATCTGGGCGTTCGGAAGTCCAGCGCCCAGATCACCGATCTGTACGCGCTCGATGACCTCGAAGGCCGCCTGGTGATGGCCGTGGTGAACCTTCCGCCCCGGCAGGTCGCGGACTTCATGTCCGAGGTCCTCGTCCTCGGGGTGCCGGGCGAGGGCGGCGGCGACGTGGTCCTGATCGCCCCGGACCGGGAGGTCAAGCCGGGAGCGCGGCTGCTCTGACGCGAACCGGCAGGTCACCGGCCGGACAACCGGGCCGGGGACGCTGCGGAGGATCGGCCTGACGTCACTCTGCGGGAGCCCGGGGGTGAGATTCCCCCGGGCCTCCCGACCGGCTGGCTCGGTCCCGTTCGTGGAGGGTGAAGAACCTCTTCCTGCGCACCTCCGCCGGCCGGGTCCTGCACCGATCGTTCAAAACTCCGTCCGCGCATGCCACGCACGTGTTGCTGACGTGTGTCAGACGGCGGGCTGTTGCTGGGTGACGCAGTGGATGCCGCCGCCGCCGGCGCCGAGGGAGTCGATGTTGAGCTGCTCGACGGTGCGTCCGGGGAAGAGCCGGGCCAGGGTCGCCCGGGCGGCGGCGTCGGCCGTGCTGTCACCGAACTGGGCGGAGATCACGGCGCCGTTGCACGCGTAGTAGTTGGCGTAGGAGGCGACGAAGTTCTGGTTGGTGGAGCGGATCTTGTAGTAGTCCGGGCCCTGGAGTTTGGTCACCGCGGTCGGACCGCCAGCGGCCGTCGTGGCGGCGGACAGGATCTGGTACTGCTCGCGCGCGTCGTTCGCCCACGCGTCGTTGTCGGTCGCCAGCGGCATCTGGACCAGCCCGGCGCCGGGTGCGAGGAAGCGCGAGGTGGCGTCGACGTGGTCGTCGGTGATGTCCTGGTTCCTGATGCCGGTGAACCAGATGACCTTGGACGCACCGTAGGCCTGGCACATCGCGGCCTCGATCTGCGCCTGGCTCATGCCGGGGTTGCGGTTGTCGTTGACGATGCTGCTGCGGGTGGCCATCAGGGTGCCGGCGCCGTCCTGTTCGATGGCGCCGCCTTCGGTGATCAGACCGGCAGCCGTGAACGGCACCCCGACGTAGGCGGCGATGCGCTGGGCGACCAGCGCGTCGTTGGCGTGGGTCTGCCGGTTTCCCCAGCCGTTGAAGTTGAGCCCGACGGCGTCGAGTGCCCCCGGGCCGTTGGTGCGGAAGACCGGGCCGGTGTCGCGCATCCAGCAGTCGTCGACGGGGATCGTGGTGATCACGGTGACCGACGAGCCGCACAGGGAGCGGGCCTTGGCGGCGCTCGCGGGGTTGGCGCACATGACGACCGGCTCGTACTTGGCGATGGTCTTGGCGATCAGCGCGATGTTCGACTGGACGCCGCTGAGCTGGCTGCGCCAGATCGCGGTGCTGTCGGGCCAGGCCATCCAGGTCCGGGTGTGCCGAGCGCCGTCGATCGGGACGGCGAACGCACCCGACAGCGCGGTGCCCTCGCTGCGGGAGTCGCGGGAGTTGCGGAGGCCGGCCGCGGCGGCGGTGGAGCCTGCCGCTGACGTCACGGCCAGGCCGGCTGCGGTGAGGCCGGCCGCGGTGAGGAACTGTCGTCTGTCCAGGCCGGGTCTGCCCAGGCCGGACTCGCTCGGGACGTGATCGTTCATCGGGTCCTCCGGTCAACTGCCCGTCTCGGCAACGGGATTGACTCGAAAGGTAGAACTAACCAAGCGCTCGGTCAATTATCTGCGCAGGATCGGACGAAGATTCCTGGAGCGGGGGCCTGGCCGGAGACGTCCTAGAGTTGCGCCATGGCGACAGGCGAGAAGGAACAGGTGCAGGCGGCCCCCGTGGTACCGCAGGGGCGCACGCGCTCGTCGGCCAAGGGGGAGCAGACCCGGTCACGGCTCGTCTCCGCCGCCCGGACCCTGCTGGCCGGCGAGAGCGCCGGGCGCTTCACCACGCGCAACGTCGCCGCGCTGTCCGGCGTTTCGCACGGGATGTGCCACTACCACTTCCGCGACCGCACCGATCTGATCGTCGCGGTGATCGAGGACATCCGGCCGGAGTGGATCTCCCCGCTGGAGGAAGCGGTGGACGGCCCCGGCGACTTCGCCGAGCGGGCCGAGCGCGTGATCGGCCTGCTGACCCGGGGCGAGAGCCCGGACCTGTCGCACCTGCACGCGGCCCTGCACTGGCACGCCCTCAACGACGAACGCGTCCGGGGGAGTCTGGAGCAGGAGTACCTGCGCTGGCGGTCGTGCTTCGTCCGGCTCTTCCAGGTGCTCGCCGACGAGCGGGGCGGCGGCATCGACCCGCGACCCCTGGGCGAGGCGGTCGCGGCGGCGGTGGACGGCCTCGCGGCCATCCAGTCCCTCGACTCGAACGTGGACGCGGCAACGGTGCTGGGGACGCTGGTGCGCGCGCTCGCCGGAGCACCAGCCGGGACGGCGTAGCACGCCCTGCGCCCCGGCGTCGTCCGCCCGTCGTCCGCCCGTCGTCCGCCCGTCGTCCGCCCGTCGTCCGCCCGCGGGCCGAACGACACCGGGGCCCCGTGGAGTCCGCCGACCCCGCGGGACCCCGGCAGTCCGGAGGGTCCGACAGTCCGGAGGGCCCGGCTACAGGGCCCGGCGGGCGTCCGCGATGGACCGCGGGTCCCAGCCCGGCCTGGGCACGGAGTCGAGCAGCAGCCGGGTGTAGGCGTGCCGGGGGCGGGCGAGGACCTCGGCGGTGGGGCCGGACTCGACGATCCGGCCGTGCCGCATCACGACCACCTCGTCCGTGACGCACCGCACGACGCCCAGGTCGTGGGTGATGAACAGGTAGCCGATGCCGGTCTGTTCGCGGATGTCGGCGAGCAGGTTGAGGATCTGCGCCTGCACCGAGACGTCGAGGGCGGCCACCGCCTCGTCGAGGACGAGGACGGCGGGCTCGACGGCCAGCGCGCGGGCGATGGCGACGCGCTGGCGCTGGCCGCCGGAGAGCTGGCGGGGCAGGGCCTCGGCCTCGCGCTCGCCGAGGCCGACCTGGTCGAGGAGTTCGGCGATCCGGCGGGGGTGGTCCGCGTCGGGGAAGTGCAGCCTGAGCGTTTCGCGCAGCGCGGCGCCGACGCTGGTGCGGGGGTCGAGGGACAGGTACGGGTCCTGGAAGACCATCTGGACCTCGCGGGCGCGGGCCAGCCGGTGGGCCCGGCCGCGCCGGTGCTCGGTGCGGTCCCGGCCGTGCACCAGGACCCGCCCGGTGTCCGCCCGTTCGAGCCCGACGACGATCCGGGCGATGGTGGTCTTGCCCGACCCGGACTCGCCGACGATGCCCAGCGATCCGCCTTCGGCCAGAGTGAAGGAGACGTTGTCGACCGCCTGGACGCTCCCGTAGGCGCGGTGCAGGCCGACGGCCTCCAGGACGGTCTTCGGCATCGCTGGTTCTCCTCCGGGGCTCGTCGTGACGGGGCTGGTTGTGACGGGGCTGGTCGTGGCGGGGCCGGGCGTGCTGGGGCCGGGCGTGGCGGGGCCGTCGGCAGTGCTCCTAGGCATCGGCGGTCACCTCCGCGACGCGGTCGCCGTGGTGGCAGGCGGCCCGTCGGGCCGGCTCGTCGGCGAGCGGCAGCAGGGTGGGAGCCCGCTCGGTGCACACCTCGGTCGCGAGCGGGCAGCGGGCGGCGAAGGGGCAGCCCGTCAGGTCCTCGCGCAGGCTCGGTGGCCTGCCGCCGATGGCGGCCAGCCTGCCCCGGGGGGAGTCCAGGCGGGGGGTGGAGGCGAGCAGCGCGGCCGTGTACGGGTGGCGCGGCCGCTCGAACAGGGCCGCGGCCGGCCCGGTTTCGGCGATCCGCCCCGCGTACATGACGTAGACGCGGTCGCTGATGGCGGCGGCGAGTCCGAGGTCGTGGGTGACGAAGACCAGTGCGGTGCCGAAGCGTTCGCGCAGGTCGCCGAGGAGGGCGACGACCTCGGCCTGGGTGGTGACGTCCAGCGCGGTGGTGGCCTCGTCGGCGAGGATCAGGGCGGGGTCGCCCATCAGCGCCCCCGCGATCATGACGCGTTGCAGCATGCCGCCGGACAGCTGCCCCGGGTACTTGCCGAGCGTGGTCTCCGGGAGCCCGACGGCGGCCAGCATCTCCGCGGCCCGTCCGGCGGCGGCGTCGGCCCCGCCGGGGCCCCGGCGGCTGGTCTCGGTGAGGAAGTCGCCGATGCGCCGGAGCGGGTTGATGGAGGCGCGAGGGTCCTGGAAGACCATGGCCGCGGTGTCGGTGCGCAGGCGGCGCAGCTGTTCCGGGCTCATGGTGAGGACGTCGTCGCCGTTGACGCGCACGACGCCCTCGGTGGTGGCGCCGCGCGGCAGCAGCCCGAGGACGCTGCGGGAGGTGAGGCTCTTGCCGGAGCCGGATTCGCCGACGAGGGCGACGGTCTCGCGGGCGTCGACGGTGAGGTCGACGCCGTCGAGGACGGGCCGGGCGGTGCCGGGCAGGCGCAGCCGCAGGCCCTGGATGTCGAGGACGTTCAACGGTCCCTCCTTGCGACCTGGTCGGCCCAGCGTTCGCCGACGACGTTGAAGGCGACGACGGTCAGCACGATGGCGACGCAGGGCAGGATCGCCGACAGGGGGTAGCCGTGCTGGATGGCGGTCTGGCCGTCGAAGACCATGCGGCCCCAGTCGGGGGTGAGCGCCGGGACGCCGAGTCCGAGGAAGGAGAGGCCGGCGAGGTCGATCAGGGCGTAGCCGAAGTTGATGGTGGACTGGGCGAGGACGACGGGGGCGATGCCGGGGATGATGTGGCGCAGGCAGATCTGGAGCCCGGAATGGCCCTGGACGCGGTAGGCCTCGACGTAGGGGCGGGAGCGTTCGGCGAGGACGAGTGAGCGGCTGAGGCGGCTGACGTAGGGCAGGTAGGCGATGGCGAGGGCGATCACCGGGGCGATCAGCCCCTCGCCGTAGACCGCGACGATCAGGATCGCCAGCAGCATGCCGGGGAAGGCGAAGACCAGTTCGGTGGAGCGGGACAGGACGGAGTCGAGCCAGCCGCCCCGCCAGGCCGCGGTGACGCCGATGGCGACGCCGGCCAGGGTGGAGAAGGCGACCACCCCGAGCGGGCCGAGCAGCGAGGTGCGGGCGCCGAGCATCAGCCGGGACAGGGTGTCGCGGCCGGCGGCGTCGACGCCGAGCAGGTGGTCGCCGGAGGGGCCGGCGAGGGCGTTGCCCAGGTCGACGGCGTTCGGGTCGTACGGGGCGAGCCAGGAGGCGAGCACGGCGACCAGGACGACCACGGCGACGAGGCCGAGGCAGAGGTGGTACAGGGGTGCTCGGGCGGTGCGCAGGCGGGCGAGGCCGGGGCGGCGCAGGACGGTGGTGCTCATGCGGCGGACCTCTTCGGCGCGAGGGTGACCCTGGGGTCGACCAGCGGGTGCAGCAGGTCGACGACGAGGTTGACCGCCATGAACAGCCCCACCATGAGCAGGGAGATGGCCTGCACGGTGGGGAAGTCCTTGGTGGTGGTGGACAGTTCGAGGAGCTGGCCGATGCCGCCGACGCTGAACGCGGACTCGACCAGGACGGTGCACACCAGCAGGGTGGAGACGATCAGGCCTCCCGTGGTCAGGACGGTGCCCAGGGCGTTGCGGAACACGTGCCGGCGGATCACCTCGTGCTCGGCGACGCCCCGGCTGCGGGCCACGGTGACGTGCTCCTGGCCGAGGACCTCCTGCATCGCGGCGCGGGTGACCCGGGCGAGCATGCCGATCAGGTAGAGCGCCAGCGCGACGGCGGGCAGGGCCAGGTGCCAGAGCATCTGGCCGAGTCCGTCGCCGGTGCCGCCGGTCGGGAACCAGCCCAGCTTCACCGCGAACAGGCCCTGCAGCAGGACGGCCGCGACGAAGGACGGGGTGCCGACGGCGACGGTGGTGGCGACCAGGATGGTCGAGTCCACGGCGCCGCCGCGGACGGCCCCGATCCAGCCGAGGAGCACGCCGAGGGCGACGACCAGGAGCAGGGCCATGGTGACGAGCAGGAGGGTGGCGGGCAGCCGGTCGGCCAGCAGCCGCGACACGTCGGTGCGGTAGGTGATGGAGCGGCCGAAGTCGCCGTGGACGATCTGGCCGAGCCAGCGCAGGTACTGCAGCAGGAACGGTTCGTCCAGGTGGTACTGGTCGTTGATCGCCTTGAGTGCCTCGGGGGAGGCGGAGCGGCCCGAGAGCAGGAAGCTGGCCGGGTTGCCCGGCGCCAGGTACATCGCGCCGAAGATCACGAAGGAGGCGCCGAGGAGGGTGGCCGCCATCTCGGCCAGCCGTCGTGCGGTGAAGCGCAGGAAACTCACGTGGAAGCCCTCACGTCCGGGGGCGGGGCGGCGGCCGGGAGGACCGGCCGCCGCACGGTGGATCCGGGAGACGTCACTGGGCCGAACCCACGTCGGCCGCCCACGGGTAGTACATGTAGGAGATGGTGGTCGGGGCGCCGGTGATCCTCTTGTTGAGGAACACGGCGGTGGGCCACTCGGCGACCGGGATCCACAGCAGCTGGTCGGACGCGGTCCTCTGGAGCTGCGCTTCGAGGGTGAAGCGCTCCGCCGGGTCGGCGGCGGCGGTCGCCTTGTCGACCAGGTCGTCGTAGGCCTGGTCGCTGTAGCCGGCGAAGTTCTGGTAGGCGCCGGTCTTGAAGTTGGCCAGCAGGTCCAGCGGGTCGGTGATGGAGTCGTAGTACGTCTCCGGGAACAGGTCGATGCCCTCGCGCGCCTTCGCGTCCGTGAACAGCGCGGTGAAGGCGTTGGGCGCGATCGTCTTGAGCTGGACGTCGAGACCGATCCTGGCGCCGGCCGACTGGACGGCGGTGGCCAGCAGCGAGACGTCCTGGCCGATGGAGCTGGTCGCGACCGTGACGGTCTTTCCGGTGGCGCCGGCCTCCTTGACCAGGGCCTTGGCCCGGTCGATGTCCGGGGCGGTCGGGGTGAGCCCCTCGAACGCCTCCTTCTTGACGTCCGGCGGCGCCGCGGCCCAGGCCGCGCGGGAGGTGAGGGAGCCGGTGGCGCTGCCGGCGCCGGCGAGCCCGGTGCGCACGAAGCCGGAGCGGTCGAGGGCCAGCGACAGCGCCTTGCGGACGCGGACGTCGCCGAGCACGCCCTTCATGTTGGTGACGTTGACGTTGACCGTGCTGAGGCCCTCGCCGAAGTAGAGGGTGCCCACGCCGCTCTTGCTCAGGCGGTCGTAGCTCTCGGTCGGGATCAGGTAGCCGCCGTCCGCCTCACCGCTGATCATGGCGTTGACGCGTGCCGAGGGGTCGGTCAGGAAGCGGAAGTCGACCTTCGCGGACTTGGCCTTGGTGCCCCAGTAGCCGTCGAAGCGCCGCAGCTGGATGGACTGGCCCTTGTTCCAGGAGCCGAGCTGGTAGGGGCCGGTGCAGTCCAGGCTGCCGGAGGTGCCGTAGTCCTTGCCGGCCGCCTCGATGCCGGCCTTGGAGGCGACGACGCCCGCGGCCGTGGCCATGTACTGGTTGAACTGCGAGTCGGGCTGCTTGAGTTTGACGGTGACCTGGAGCGGGCCGCTCTTGGTGACGGTGCTGACGTTCTGGAACTGCTGGGCCCAGGCCGCCGCGTTGTCGGGGTTCATCTGCCGGCCGAGGCTGTACACCACGTCGTCGGCGGTCAGCACGCCGCCGTCGTGGAAGTGCACGTCGGGCCGCAGGTCGTAGACCCAGGTGGTGGGGTCGGGGCTGGTGGTCTTCGCCGCGAGCCCGGGAGCCAGGGTCAGCTGCGGGGTCCACCGCATCAGGCTCTCGCACACGTTGGACAGGATGGTGTTCTGCGGGTAGTCGAACGCCGAGATGTAGTCGAGGGTCGGCGGCTCGGCGTACAGGGCCCAACTGAACGAGTCGAGCTGGCCCTTGGCGGCCGGGGTGTCGGCGGACAGCTTGTACGCCTGGTCGCCGCTGCCTCCGTCACCGGTCTTCGGCGGCCCGGCGCAGGCGGCGACCAGGGCGAAGGCTGCCAGGGCGGCGGCCGGCAGGGCGTAGCGGCGGTGCGGGGATCTGTGCTCCGGGCGCTGGCTTCGTGGCATCGAGGGTTCTTTCTTCCAGGCTCAACGGGGGTCCGGCGGGCGGGGGGCGGGGGCGGGCCAGGCAGCCGGGGGTAGCTGCCCGGGGCGGGGCGTCGGGTGGGGGGGTGTTGGTGGGGGCGGGTCAGGCCGGTGGCACCTGCAGGGTGGTTG
>NZ_JBHXMU010000014.1:0-5266 GCF_042720685.1 Kitasatospora sp. NPDC058492 | reverse complement strand
GGCCCCGCGCCCCCGCCGCCGGGCCCCCCGCCCTCCCCCCCCCCCCCCCCCCGGGCGCCCCGCCGCCCCGGGCCGGGGGCCCCCCGGGCAGGCGGGGGTTCGCGGCCGGGGCCGCGGCGACGGGTGGGTGGTTGTGCGTGCGGGCGGCTCAGGCGGTGGGCACCTGCTGGGTGATGCAGTGGACACCGCCGCCGCCGTAGGCGATCACCCGGGAGCGGACCCCGACGACCTTGCGGCCGGGCAGGGCGGCCGCGATGGCGGCGAGGGCCCCCTCGTCCTCCGGGACGTCGGCGACCGGGACGACGACGCCGCCGTTGGCGATGTAGAAGTTGAGGTAGCCGACCTCGACGTCGGTGCCGTTGACCTCGACGAAGGCGCTCTGCGGGACTTCGAGGATCTCCAGCCTGCGGCCCCGGGCGTCGGTGGCGGCCGCCAGGACGGCGTGGTTGGCGCGCATGCGCTCGTAGTCGGGGTGCTCGGGGTCGGCGGGCAGCTGGACGATCACCTTGCCGGGGGCGACGAACGCGCAGACGCCGTCCACGTGGCCGTCGGTCTCGGTGTCCAGCAGACCGCCGTACGGCAGCCAGATGATCGTGCTGACGCCGAGCTTCGCGATCAGCTCGGCCTCGATCTCCTCCTTGCTCATCCCCGGGTTGCGGTTCGGGTTCAGCAGGCACTGCTCGGTGGTGATCAGCGTGCCCTCGCCGTCGACCGTGATCGCCCCGCCTTCGAGGATCATCCGGGAGTCGATGCGCTCGACGCCCAGGCGCTCCAGCAGCCGCCCGGCGATCAGGTCGTCGGTGTCGTACGGGTGGTGCTTGCCGCCCCAGGCGTTGAAGCGGAAGTCCACACCGGCCCGCCGGCCGTCCTCGCCGAGTACGAAGATCGGCCCGGAGTCGCGGAACCACGAGTCGTCGATGGGGAGTTCCACGACCTCGACGCCCTCCCCGCACAGCTCCTGCGCCTCGGCGCCCCGGTCCGGCAGCGCGACCATCGTGACCGGCTCGAACTCGGAGATCGCCCGGGCGACCTGCGCGTACTCCCGCTTGGCCTCCTCGAAGGTCTCCCCCCAAAGGTCCGACCTGGTCGGCCAGGCCATCAGGCACCCGTCGTGGGGGGTCCACTCGGCCGGCATCTGGAACGTCATGACGGATCCTTCTCTCTTGTTCTAATTTTCAGTCAGGATGGGGTCGAGAGTGGCCGACCGAGGTGGTCGGCGGGGGGCTCGGCCGCGCTCAGCCGCGTTCAGCCGGCGGGCGGTACGGCGGGCTGCGACTGGGTGGAGCAGTGGATGCCGCCGCCGCCGCTCGCGATGTTGTCGATGTCGAGCTGGACGACGGTGCGGTCGGGGTACTTGGCCTGGAGGATCGCGTAGGCGACCCCGTCCGCGTAGCCGTCGCCGAACTGCGGGACGAGGACGGCGCCGTTGGCCGTGTAGTAGTTGGTGTAGCTGGACAGGAAGTCCTTGCCCGTTCCCCGGATGGAGTTGCGGTCGGGGCCGGGCAGCTCCGTGATGGTCAGGCGGCGGCCCTGGGCGTCGGTGGCGTTCTGCAGGGCCTGCCTGGTCTGCTGGTAGACCTCGACCCACCGGGGGTCGGTGCCCGGGCCGGGCTGGTCCAGCATGACCTGGCCGGGGGAGATGAAGCGGGCCAGGCAGTCGATGTGGCAGTCGGTGATGTCCTGGCCGGCCAGGCCCGGGACCCAGATGACCTTGTCCAGGCCGAGCGTCGACCTCAGCGCCTGCTCGACCTGGTCCCGGGTCATGCCCGGGTTGCGGTTGGGGTTCACCAGCGAGCTCTCGGTGGCCAGCAGGGTGCCCTGTCCGTCGGTCTCCAGCGAGCCGCCCTCGCCCACGAACGGGGCCTGGACGCGGGCGATCCCGTACTGGGACAGGAGCGTGCCCGCGGCCGCGGCGTCGTTGGCGTACGGCTGGTAGTAGGAGGTGTCGCGCTTGCCCCAGCCGTTGAAGTTGGTGTCCACCCCGGCGATGGTGCCGGGTGCGACGACGAAGGTCGGGCCGAAGTCCCGGATCCACAGGTCGTCGTTCGGGATCTCCAGGACCTCGATGCCGTAGTACGCGCCGGAGCCGCAGTAGTACCGGGCGTCGGCGGCCTGCCCGGGGCGGGCCAGCACCGCGACCGGCTCGTAGCGCGAGAGCTCGTACGCGACGTTCGCGATGTCCCGGCGGACGCCCGACAGCTGGCTGCGCCAGACCGAGGACAGGGCGGGCCAGGCCATGAAGGTGCGGGTGTGCCGGTCGGTCTCCGCGGGCATCCGCAGCGTGGCGCCGGACGGCGTTGTGGCTGCGGCCGCGTCCGTGGCTGTGGCTGTGTCCGTGGCTGTTTCTGCGGCCGCGGCGACCGAGGTGCCGAGGCCGGTGGCGAACGCGGCGCCGAGGGCCGCTGCGGGCAGGGCGGCAGCGCCGAATCTGAGCAGGCTGCGGCGGGTGGGAACGGGCGTGTCCAAGAGGACTCCCTCGGGGGCGGGGAGGTGTGGGGTGACGCACATCTTGGCTGCAACTAAAAATTCAGTCAATACCCGATACGTACGGTATCGCGGTTTTCCTTGCCGCACCGGCCTGGCCCGAGCCTGCCGTGAACCTGCCGTGAGCCCCGATCCGAGGTCGCCCGCCTGGTCGCAGGGTCATTGAGCCCTGAAACTTTGATCAGGAATTCCTCCACGAGAGGCCCCGGCCGGGTAGGGTGATCGCTTGTGTCGGATCGTCGAACAGAGATACTCATCGCCGCCACCCGCGTCATCGCGCGGCGTGGCGTGCGCGGGCTGCGCGTGGGTGAACTGGCCGCCGAGGCAGGGGTGTCCACCTCGCTGCTGTACTACCACTTCACCGACCGGGCCGGGCTGCTCCGCAAGACCCTGGAGTTCATCAGCGACCGGGCGGACCGCTACACCGCCGAGGGGGACTCGGCCGGGTACTCGGACGATCCCCGACGCGACCTCGAACAGGTCCTGCTCCTGGAACTCCAGGACACCCCGGACGTGCGCGAGAACAGCACCGCCTGGGGGGAGTTGAGGGCCAGCGCGGTCTTCGAGCCCGATCTCCGGGAGGAGCTGGCACGGGCCACCCACGCCTGGGTGCACGACGTCGCGGACCTGCTCGGCCGCGCCCGCCCCGAGGCCACGGCGCCGGCCCACACGGCCTCCGCCGAACGCCTCACCGTCCTGATCGAGGGCCTCAGCGCCCGCTGGCTGACCGGCTCGATGCCGCTGGAGCACGCACGACGCCTGCTCCGGGAGGCGATCGAGGTCGAGCTGGAGGCGCTGCCGGCCGTCGTACGGTGCCGCTGCTGACCGACCTTCCACCTGCCCGGGGTTCGGTGCGGGCCGCCGCGGCCCAGTTCTTCACCCGACACCTGAGGTGAGGCCGGGCCGTCGGACCGGCGGCAGACGGTAGCCGATGTCGGCCGGCCTGCCACTGGCCGACGGCAGGTCCCGGCCGTCTACAGGTCTCTGCACCGTGGGCCCCTGCCGAACTCTCGGCAGGGGCCCGTGCTGCCCGAAGTCAGAACTGTTCGATTTCTGCAGAGCTTCGAGGAGGCCGCACGCCCCGGCGGGTGTCAGTCGAACCGCGCGTTCACCCGACGGCCGGGATGTCGTGGGTGGCGCAGTGGATGCCGCCACCTCCGGCGGCGATGTTGTCGATCTTGACGGGGACGATCTCGCGGTCGGGGAAGTGCTGCTTGAGGATCTGCTGGGCGCGGTCGTCGGCGCGGTCGTCGCCGAACTTCGGGAGGTAGACGCCCTTGGAGCCGACGTAGAAGTTCATGTAGGAGGAGACGAAGGCGTCGCCGCGGCCGGTGATCTTGTCGGGGTCGGGCTGCTGGAGTTCGATGACGTCGAGCTTCTTGCCGCGGGCGTCGACGGCGTCCTTGAAGACGCCGCGGGCCTGGTCGGCGGAGCGGGACCAGACGTCGGCGGGCGAACCGGGGAAGGCCTGGTCGAGCAGGACGACGCCGGGGGCGGCGAAGCGGGTGAGGCAGTCGACGTGGGCGTCGGTGATGTCCTTGCCCTTGACGCCGGCCAGCCAGATCACGGTGGTGACGCCGAGGGCCTTCTTGAGCTCGGCCTCGACCTGGTCGCGGGACATGCCGGGGTTGCGGTTGCCGTTGACGACGGAGCTCTCGGTGACCAGCAGGGTGCCCTGGCCGTCGGTCTCGAAGGAGCCGCCTTCGGCGACCAGCTTCGTCTCGATGCGTTCGACGCCGTACTTGGCCAGGACGGTGCGGGCGATCTTGCCGTCGTTGGCGTGCTGCTGCTTGTTGCCCCAGCCGTTGAAGTTGAAGTCGACGCCCTTGACCTTGCCGCCCTCCTCGACGAACACCGGCAGGGTGTCGCGGGCCCACAGGTCGTCGACGGCGATGGGGACGACCTCGACGGCGGAGCCGCACGCGCTCTGCGCGGCGTCCCTCTGCTCGGGGCGGGCCATCAGGACGACCGGTTCGCGGGCGGCGATGGTCCGCGCCAGGCCGGCGATGTCCTTCCGGACGTCGGGGAGCTGGTCGCCCCAGACGTTCTCCGAGGCGGGCCAGGACATCACGGTGCGGACGTGCTTCTCCCATTCGGCGCCGAAGCGGCGTCCGCCGGGCGCCGCCGGGGCCCCGGACGGCTGCGGCGCCCCGGACGGCTGCGGGGCCTGCGTGGCGTCCTCGACGGGTTCGTCGAGGTCCGAACAGGCGGTCAGGCCGAGGGCGAGGACGCCCGCGCCGCCGAGGGAGCGCAGGATGGTGCGGCGGGACAGATCAGGGTGGGGCAGTCGGGTAGCCGGGGTGCGTTGCCGCACCCCGGCCCCCTCAGAACCGGACGTGCGGGTCGTCCCCGCATCCGGCTCAAGCGGACCCTGCTGGCTGCTTTGGATGGTCATGCGTCTATGGCCCTTCTATGGTCGCCAGCGTGATGCTGGCGGTGACATTCGGCGTGTACGAGGCGAAGGTTCGTTCGTGTGTCCGGCCCGTCGTCTCGTCGATAGATGAAGTGGTGTTTGTGCAACGGCTTCATCGATGCCGCGAACCATGCGGCCCACTCTCGCGGGCTGTCGGGTTCGTATTCGGCACCGGAGATCAGCGGCTGTTTGCACAGCGGGCAAATCCCCTTCTGACGTGCCGCCAGGGCGATCGATGTCTTATCGACCGTCGAAGGCAGACTGCGGCGTCGGCGGGCCGCCCAGTACTCGATCAGGGACGGGTCGTCAGGGGAATTCGCCCCTTTGACCATGACGTGCCTGTCGATCCTGGTCCAGGCGGACTTGTAG
>NZ_JBHXMU010000013.1:139366-150648 GCF_042720685.1 Kitasatospora sp. NPDC058492 | reverse complement strand
CCCCGGCCGCGGCCCCCGCGCCGCAGCCGCCGGCCCAGGCCGCCGAGGCCGTCGAGGCCACCCCGGCCCCGGTGTCCGCCCCCGCTCCCGCTCCTGCCCCCGCGGCGCCAGCGCCCGCCCCTGCCGGGCAGCCCGCCGGGCCGGCTTCGGCCGCCGCGCAGCAGGGCGCGGCGCAGGTCCGGCAGCTGTGGCCGCAGATTCTGGAGGCGGTGAAGAACCGCCGCCGCTTCACCTGGATCCTGCTCAGCCAGAACGGCCAGGTGGCCGGGTTCGACGGCAGCGTGCTCCAGGTGTCCTTCATCAACGCGGGCGCCCGGGACAGCTTCGTCGGCAGCAACAGCGACGACGTGCTGCGCCAGGCGCTGACGGACGCGCTGGGTGTGGACTGGCGGATCGAGTGCATCGTCGACCCGTCCGGGGGCGGTTCCCTCGGCGGCGGTACGGCCGTCGGTGGCGGTGGTCTGGGCGGTGCCGCCCCGAGCGGTGGCGGTTGGGGGGCCCCGGCCCGTCCGGCGGCCGCCGCGCCGCCGGCTCCGGCTCCGGTGCCCGCGCCGGTCCGGTCGCAGCCGTCCCCGCAGGTGCAGGCCGCCCCGGCGCCCGCGCCGGTCCAGGCCCCGCCGCCGGTGGCCGCGCCGCCGGCCCGTCCGGTGCGCGCGGTGGCGCCGGAGGACGACGTCCCGGAGGAGGACGACCCGGACCTCAACGAGGAGGCGTTCTCCGGTCAGGAGCTGATCATCCGGGAGCTGGGCGCGACGGTTCTGGAGGAGATCCACCACCGCGGCAACTGAGCGACGGCCCGCCCCGGCAGCACGTAGGCTCGGCCGTGACGACGCGAGCGGGACTGCAAGCGGACGTGACCGCAGGCAGGACGGCGACGCAGGACAGCAAGCACGAAGCGAGGAGTGAGCCGTGTTCCCCGGTGGTGGCCAGCCCAACATGCAGCAGCTGCTGAAGCAGGCGCAGAAGATGCAGCAGGATCTCGCGCAGGCGCAGCAGGAGCTGGCGGAGACGAAGGTGAGCGGTTCGGCGGGCGGTGGCCTGGTCGAGGCCACGGTGACCGGTGCGGGTGAGCTGGTGGCGCTGACCATCGCCCCGGCGGCCGTCGACCCGGAGGACACCGAGACCCTGGCCGACCTGGTCCTGGCGGCCGTGCGGGACGCCAACCAGTCGGCGCAGAAGATGCAGGCCGAGCGCATGGGCCCGCTGACCCAGGGCCTGGGCGGGGGCATCCCCGGTCTGCCGTTCTGACCTGGGGGAGCCTCTGGACAGGGGTTCCGACCAGGCAGGTCTGAGGTCCTGAAGTTCTGAAGTTCAGACAACGGACCCATGTGATTTATGTGGGAGTCGGGCGTCGGGCGGTGTGTCCGACGCCCGATTCGTTGGATGATGGCACCGGAGCACCACCGACCATCCGAGGGAAGGCGCGACGTTGTACGAGGGCGTGGTTCAGGACCTGATCGACGAACTGGGCAGGCTGCCCGGCGTCGGGCCCAAGAGCGCCCAGCGGATCGCCTTCCACATCCTGCAGTCCGACCCGACCGACGTGCGCCGTCTCGCGCACGCGCTGCTGGAGGTCAAGGACAAGGTCCGCTTCTGCGCGGTCTGCGGCAACGTCGCAGAGGCCGAGCAGTGCCGGGTCTGCCTGGACCCGCGCCGCGACCTCGGCGTCATCTGCGTGGTCGAGGAGTCCAAGGACGTCGTCGCCATCGAGCGCACCCGCGAGTTCCGCGGCCGCTACCACGTGCTGGGCGGCGCGATCAGCCCCATCGAGGGCGTCGGCCCGGACGACCTGCGGATCCGCGAGCTGCTGGCGCGCCTCGCGGACGGCACGGTCACCGAGCTGATCCTGGCCACCGACCCCAACCTGGAGGGGGAGGCGACCGCCACCTATCTGGCCCGGCTCTGCAAGCCGATGGGCCTGAGGGTGACCCGGCTGGCGAGCGGCCTGCCCGTCGGCGGGGATCTGGAGTACGCGGACGAGGTCACCCTCGGTCGTGCCTTCGAAGGGAGACGACTGCTCGATGTCTGACCGGACGCTCAACCAGCAGCCCCACACGCCCCACCAGCCGTCCCACGGGCAGGCCCACCAGCCGGCCCCCGGACAGCCGCACGGGGAGCCGCAGAGCCACCCCCCGCACATCCATGCGCACGGTTCGGAGCCGGACGACTTCGCCGTGCAGATCGCCGACTCGGTGGAGAGCTTCGTGCTCGCCGTCACCGAGGTCGCCAAGGGCGACGAGCCGGGCAGCGCGGTCTCGCTGCTGCTCCTGGAGGTCTCGCAGCTGCTGCTGGCCGGTGGCCGGCTGGGCGCCATCGAGGACGTCGTCCCGGAGGACCGCTTCGAGCCCGACGCCGGGCCGGAGCCGGACGGCGAGCAGTTGCGCGAGCGGCTGGCCGAGCTGCTCGCGCCGATCGACGTCTACCACGAGGTCTTCGACCCGTACGGTCCGCCGGAGAAGCCGAACGCCTTCCGGATCTCGGACGACCTGGCCGGCGTGGTCGGCGAGCTGCAGCACGGGCTGACCCACTACCGCGAGGGCCGGGTCAGCGAGGCGCTGTGGTGGTGGCAGTTCTCGTACCTCTCCAACTGGGGCACGACCTGCACGGCGGTGCTGCGGGCGCTGCAGTCGCTGATCGCGCACGTCCGGCTGGACAGTCCGATCGGCGCGGTGCCGGACGGCGCCGACACCGACGACGACGGGCTCACCGACGAGCAGCTGGAGCAGCAGGCCGGCGACCTGATGGCGGCCGAGCTGGGCCTCGGGCGGTAGCACCGCCCTCCGGTGCCCGTGCCCTTCCGGCACGTCCGTGCGATTCCGGCACGCCTGAACGTCGCCCCGGCGCGCGCCGGTTTTCGGTGCGCCCCCGGCGGTCATCGGCTGATTGTGACGAATGCCTCAGCATTCCGCGCGGAAAAGAAATCCCGACGGATCGCCGTCCGTTGATCCGCCGATTCTTCGGGGCGGTGGCGAATTGCCCGCAGACCTGCCGGTGGTGCCGCCCGTTTCGCCGACCACCTGCTGAAACGGGCGTCTCATCATATGGAAAGCGCCGGTTGTGGCACCCCTGCTCGGTAGACTGGCGCCGACCGCACAGCCCCTTTTCCCCGGGGGTGCGGGGGCCTGGTGCCCCCGGAAGACGACACAAGTCGAGGAGCGCACGTGGGCCTTGTCGTGCAGAAGTACGGCGGCTCATCCGTTGCGGATGCCGAAGGCATCAAGCGCGTTGCCCGCCGAATCGTTGACGCCAAGAAGGCCGGCCATGAGGTCGTCGTCGTGGTGTCCGCAATGGGCGACACGACGGACGAGCTCATCGAACTCGCGGAGCAGGTGTCACCGCTTCCTGCCGGCCGTGAGTTCGACATGCTGCTGACCGCTGGAGAGCGCATCTCCATGGCGCTGCTGGCCATGGCGATCAAATCGCTGGGGCACGAGGCGCAGTCCTTCACGGGCAGCCAGGCCGGCGTCATCACCGACTCCGTCCACAACAAGGCGCGCATCATCGACGTGACGCCTGGTCGCATCCGCACTGCCCTGGACGAGGGCAACATCGCGATCGTGGCCGGCTTCCAGGGCGTGTCGCAGACCAGCAAGGACATCACCACGCTGGGCCGCGGCGGCTCGGACACCACCGCCGTCGCCCTCGCCGCCGCGCTCAAGGCCGAGGTCTGCGAGATCTACACCGACGTGGACGGCGTGTTCACCGCCGACCCGCGCGTGGTGGCGAAGGCCCGCAAGATCGACTGGATCGCGTACGAGGACATGCTGGAGCTGGCGTCGTCCGGTTCCAAGGTGCTGCTCGACCGCTGCGTGGAGTACGCCCGGCGCTACAACATCCCGATTCACGTACGCTCGTCCTTCTCGGGTCTTCCCGGGACGATCGTCAGCAACGAGAACCCGCACAAGCCCGAAGGGGGCGAGATGGAGCAGGCCATCATCTCCGGAGTCGCCCACGACACGTCCGAGGCCAAGGTCACGGTCGTCGGCGTGCCCGACAAGCCGGGCGAGGCGGCCCGGATCTTCCGCGCCATCGCGGATGCCGAGGTCAACATCGACATGGTGGTGCAGAACGTCTCCGCCGCGTCGACCGGGCTGACCGACATCTCCTTCACCCTGCCCAAGGCGGAGGGCCAGAAGGCCATCGACGCGCTCGGCCGGGTCAAGGAGGGCATCGGCTACGAGTCGCTGCGCTACGACGACGCGATCGGCAAGATCTCCCTGGTCGGCGCGGGCATGCGCTCCAACCCGGGCGTCACCGCCGCCTTCTTCGAGGCGCTGTCCGCCGCGGGCGTCAACATCGAGCTGATCTCCACCTCGGAGATCCGCATCTCGGTCGTCACCCGCGCCGAGGACGTGCCGGAGGCCGTCCGCGCCGTGCACAGCGCCTTCGGACTGGACAGCGAGACGGACGAGGCCGTCGTCTACGGAGGCACCGGGCGATGACCCGGCGGCCGAACCTCGCCGTCGTCGGCGCCACCGGCGCGGTCGGCGAGGTGCTGCTCGGCCTGCTCTCCCTGCGCCAGGACGTCTGGGGCGAGATCCGACTCGTCGCCTCCCCGCGTTCGGTCGGCCGCAAGCCGGTCGTGCGCGGGGTGCCGGTCGAGGTCGTCCCGCTGGCCGAGGAGGCCTTCGAGGGGATCGACGTCGCCGTGTTCGCCGTCCCCGACGAGGTCTCCGCCCAGTGGGCGCCGATCGCGGCCGC
This sequence comes from Kitasatospora sp. NPDC058492, assembly GCF_042720685.1. Taxonomy (NCBI): domain Bacteria; kingdom Bacillati; phylum Actinomycetota; class Actinomycetes; order Kitasatosporales; family Streptomycetaceae; genus Kitasatospora; species Kitasatospora sp. NPDC058492. The sequence goes on along the minus strand of NZ_JBHXMU010000013.1, from coordinate 145,947 downwards.
CAAGGGCGTCGTGGTGGTCGACGACTCCGCCGCCTTCCGTACCGCCGAGGACGTGCCGCTGGTCGTCCCCGAGGTCAACGCGGCCGCGCTGCGGCTGCGCGCCCGCGGCATCGTCGCCAGCCCCGCCAGCACCACCCTCGCGATGATCGCGGCCCTCGGCGCCCTGCACGCCGAGTACGGGCTCGTTCAACTCGTCGTCGCCTCCTACCAGGCCGCCTCCGGCGAGGGCCGGATCGGCGAGGCGGCGCTGCGCGAGCAGACCGCCCTGGTGGCCGGCACCGAGGTCGGCCGACAGGCGGGCGACCTGCGCGCGGTGATCGCCGACCACGGGCCGTTCGCCGCCCCGCTCGCGCTCAACGCGGTGCCCTGGACCGGCTCCCTGGTGGACGGCGGCTGGTCCTCCGAGGAGGTCGGCATCCGCGCCGAGGCCCGCAAGATCCTCGGCCTGCCCGGCCTCAAGGTCTCCGCGACCTGCGTCCGCATCCCGGTCGTCCGCACCCACGCGCTGGCCGTGCACGCGCTCTTCGAACGCGAGGTCACCCAGGAGCACGCGCAGCAGATCCTCCGCGACGCCCCCGGGGTCGTGCTGTACGACGACCCGGCGGCCGGCGAGTTCCCCACGCCGAACGACGTGGTCGGGACGGACCCGGTCTGGGTCGGGCGGGTGCGCCGGGCCCTCGACGAGCCGGCCGCGCTCGACCTCTTCCTCTGCGGCGACAACCTGCGCAAGGGCGCGGCGCTCAACCTGCTGCAGATCGCGGAACTGGTGGCCGGTGAGCTGACGGTGACACAGGAAGGCGCGCCGGAAGACGCGTAGGAGGAAGCACAGGGGAGGCCCGGGAAGAGGCCTGGCGGGGAGGCCCGGGAGAGACCCTGGAAGGCCTGGAGCCGCCCGCTCCCGGGCCCGTCCGGCCCCCGATCCGAGGAGGGCGTGTCCGCTCCTCGACACAATCTGTCCGGAATCCCGATGGAATCCCCTGGAGGCCTCTTCCGCCGATGCGGAAGAATGGCCCCCGGGCTGGGCAACCATGACAGGGGATCGAGTGTCCAACGGGCGTGGCGAACGTGATGGTGGGAGCAGGGGCGGGCATCCCGGCGAGATCCGTGGTGGCCTTCCCCTCGCGCGCCCCGTGGCCGGCGAGTAGGCCGGAAGACGACCAGATGACCGCGGTCGCACCCGGTGCGGCGGGCTCCGGTGCCGGTACCGACGCGGGTACCAGCGAGGACCTGCTCACCGAGACCTACCAGGCCCACTACGGCTCCCTGCTGCGGCTCGCCGCGCTGCTCCTGGACGACCTCTCGACCTGCGAGGACGTCGTCCAGGAGGCGTTCATCCGGGTGCACGCCGCCCGGCGCCGGGTCCGCGAGCCCGAGAAGACCCTGGCCTATCTGCGGCAGACCGTCGTCAACCTGTCCCGCTCGACCCTGCGCCGACGGATCCTCGGCCTGCGCCTGCTGCCCAAGCCCATGCCTGACATGGCCAGTGCAGAAGAAGGCGCTTACGATGCGCTGGAGCGCGACCAGTTGAAGGCCGCGCTGCGTGGTCTGCAACGCCGTCAGCGGGAGGTTCTGGTGCTGCGTTACTTCGTGGACATGACGGAGGCGCAGGTCGCCGAGACCCTCGGCATCTCGCTCGGATCGGTGAAGGCCTACGGTTCGCGCGGACTCGCCGCCCTGCGCACCCAGATGGAGGCCGGACATGGCTGACGGCGCCGGGCGGCGGCCCTCGGGCGGTGAGGGCGACGGGCTCTCCGCCGAGGAACGCAGCGTCCGCGACCTGATGCGCAGCGCCGTCGCCGGCATCCAGCCCGAACCCGGCGGCCTGCCGCGGATCCGGTACGCCGTACCCCGCCGCCGGGCGGCCCGGCGCGGAGCCTGGACCGGCGCCGCCGCCGTCGCCGTCGCCGTCGCCGTCGCCCTGCCCGCCCTGCACGACGGGGAGCACCTCGGCCTGTCCGGCGGCCCCGGCTCGGCCGACGCCAGCAGCCCGGCCGCCGCCGCCCCGACCGGCACCAGGACCGGCGGCGCCCCCGGCACCGGCACACCTTCGCGGCCCGGCCCCAGCGGCACCGGCGACACCGCGTCGCCCTCCGGCACCCCCACCGCCTCACCCAGCCCCGGCGCCAGCACCACCCGCGCCGACGGCACCACCGCCCCGCCCGTCCCCGCCGCCAGCACCGGCGACAGCCCGATCACCCCGCTCTGCACCCGGGCCGACCTCGGCCAGGGCGGCGCACAGGTCGGCCCGGCCGACGGCGACGGGCGGATCCACGGCTCGTTCACCGTGTACAACGTCTCCGGCCGCAGCTGCCGGCTCGGCGGCCCCGGCGCCGTCGCCGTCACGGCGGTGAGCGGCACCGACCGCAGCCGCGTGCGCACCGCCGACCACGCCGCCGGCGACCCGGCCGGCGACCTGCCCGCGATGGACGCGGAGCCCCCCGTCCTCGCCCCGCAGGCCGGCTACCGGGTGCCGTTCGCCTGGGTCCCCGACCGGACCTGCCCCACCCCCGGCGCCAGCACCGCCAGCACCGGGCCCACCAGCCAGGGCGGCGCCAACCCGGCCGTCGGCGCCTCCCAGGCCCCCGCCGCCGCCACCGGTGCCGCCCCGGCGGCCTCGGACGCCTCGGCGGCCCCCAGCACCAACCCCCAGGCCAGCTCGTCCCCCAGCGCCGGGCCCACCAACGCCCCCAGCTCCACCCCCACCCCGACCGGCAGCCCCACCACCGCGCCGGCCACCGCGACCATCGCCCACACCCCCGCCCCCGGCAGCCCTGCCGTTGCCACCGCCACCTTCGCCGTGGCCTGCGGCGGCACCCTCTACCGCGGTGGCGTCCAGGCGGTGGGCGCACCGGCGCCGCAGCCGTCGGACACGCCCCCGGCGGGCTGACGGGCTTCGCGCTCCGGCGGTGGGCGCTCCGGCGGTGGACGGTCGGGGTCGGGTGGCCGGGGTCGGACAGGCGGGGTCGGTCGGGCGGGGTCGGACGGGCGACCAGCCGGGCCGTCGTGGCCGATGGCGGACCCCTATGGCGGACCCCTGCGGCCGGGACGGGTGTGAGGAGTGGTTACCGTGGGGGTGTGTACCGGTTCCTCCTGACTCCGCGCTGGCTCGGCGGCACCGCGCTGGCCGTCGCGGCCGTGGCGGTGTGCGTCTGGCTGGGCTCCTGGCAGCTCGGCCGGTTCGAGGACCGGTTCTCGTCGCACCAGGAGACCAAGCAGACCGTCACCGCTTCGAGTGATGTGCGGCCGATCGACGACCTGCTCAACCAGGCCACCCCGCAGGTGACCACCGAGACCGTCGGCAAGCCCGTCACCGTGACCGGCAGTTACGACGCGGAGCACCAGCTCCTCGTCCCGAACCGGGTGGTCGACGGCAAACAGGGCTACTACGTGCTCACCCCGCTGCGCACCGCCGACGGCCGGTTCGCCGCCGTGGTCCGCGGCTGGGCGCCCGGCGCGCCCGCCGAGGGCGCGTCCGTGGCCGCGCCGCCGCCTCCCGGCCAGGTGACCGTCACCGGGCGGTTGCAGGCCGGTGAGTCCAGTGGCAGCAACGGCGCCGTGGCGGGCGGTCTGCCGGCCGGTCAGCTCGGCACGGTCAACCGGGCGGCGCTGCTCAACACGCTCGCGTACGACGGCTGGTACGACGGCTGGGTGGCCGCCGACGCGGTGTCGGCCGGGCTGACCCCGGTGCCGACGGTCCAGCCGCAGGGCGGCGACGGGCTCACCCTGCGGGCGTTCCAGAACCTCGGCTACACCCTGGAGTGGTTCGTCTTCGGGGGCTTCGTCATCTTCATGTGGTTCCGCCTGGTGCGCCGCGAGGGGGAGGCGGAGCAGGACCGGGCCCTCGGACTGGACCCGGTCCTGGACTGACCTCCGCGGTTCGGCGCCCCTGCTCGGCCTGCCCCCGCTCGGTCGGCCCGCCTCAGCGGGTTGGCTTGCCGGGGGCGGACGGGGCGGACGGGGCGGACGGGGCGGACGGCAGGGCCGGGACGACCGGTGCGGTCGTCGGCTTCCCGGGCGCCGTCGGGGAGGACGGCACCGGTGTCGGCGACCCGGTGAATGCCGGCTCGTCGTGGCAGCGGCCGTGGCCGCCGCTCACGTCGTCGTTCGAGTCGTAGTGGTCGATGTGGTGGTGCACGGTGCGCCCGGTCTTCGTCCCCTTGGAGCCGGAGCCCTTCGAGCCGGACGAGCCCTTCGACCCGCTGGATCCCTTGGCGAGCTGGACCGCGTCCTCGCCCGCCGCAGGCGCGTACGCCGCTCGGGCGACGGCGGCCCCCGGCCCAGCCGCGCTCGGCCCCGCCGCGCTCGCGCGGGTCGCGGTGGCGGCCGGTGCGGTTGGTGCGGCCGTGGTCGGCGTGGGGCCGGCCGGGGGCGGGCAGGCGGCCTCGGCGCCGTGCCCGCCCGAGCAGCCGGTGAGCACCAGGGCCCCGGCCACCGCCACTCCCGCGAGCGTCAGCAGACGCCTCACACCGTCTCCCCGTCGCCGGCCTCGGCCTGCGACGCCGCGGCGAGGTGCCGTCGGACGAAGTCGATCTCCAGCCGCAGCTGCTTGATCCGCTCCTCCACCACCAGCGACCCGTGCCCGGCGTCGTACCGGTAGACCTCGTGCGGCTTGCCCGACTGCTCCAGCCGCTCGACGTAGTTCTCGATCTGCCGGATCGGGCAGCGCGGGTCGTTGACCCCGGCGCTGATGTAGACCGGCACCCGCACCTGCTCGACGTAGCTGAGCGGCGAGGAGGCGGTGAAGCGCTCCGGGACCTCCTCCGGGGTGCCGCCGAAGAGGGTGCGGTCCAGCGACTTGAGCGCCTCCATCTCGTCGGCGTACGCGGTGTGGTAGTCCGCGACGGGCACGGCGGCGACGCCCAGCGTCCAGCTGTCCGGCTGGACGCCGATGCCCAGCAGGGTCAGGTAGCCGCCCCAGCTGCCGCCGGTGAGCACCAGCCGGCGCGGGTCGGCGAGGCCGCCGGCGACCGCCCACTCCCGGACGGCCGCGATGTCCTCCAGCTCGATCAGGCCGACCCGCTCGTGCAGGGCGTCGGTCCAGGCCTGGCCGTAGCCGGTGGAGCCGCGGTAGTTGACCCGGACCACCGCGAAGCCGTGGTCCAGCCAGGCGGCCGGGCCGGCGGCGAAGGAGTCGCTGTCGTGGTGGGTGGGGCCGCCGTGGATCTCGAACACGGTCGGGAAGGGGCCCTCGCCCGCCCCGGTCGGACGCTGCACCAGGGCGTGCACCCGCCCGCCGGGCCCGTCCACCCAGACGTCCTCGACCGGGACGGAGCCGGGCGGCACCGAGCCGGGCGCCCGCAGCACTACCGTCCCGGCGGTGGAGCGGACGGCGGAGGGCTCGGCGGCGGAGGACCACAGGTACTCGACGGTGCCGTCCGGACGGGCGGTGGCGCCGCCGACGGTGCCGCGCGGGGTGTCCAGCCGGGTCAGCCGACCGTCGGCGAGCGTGTACGAGAACAGTTCGCTGCGCGCCTCGTACTCGTGCTCGACGAGCAGCGTCTCGGCGCCGGGGCACCACTGCGCGGAGACGTCGCCGGGCAGCTCGCGCCCCTGCTCGTCGCGCAGCGGCAGCGCGGTCTCGGCGCCGGTGACGACGTCCCAGATCATCGGCTCCCAGCGGCCGGTGCGCTGGTGGGCCACCAGCAGCCGGGTGTCGCCGTCGACCGGGGCGAAGCCGAGGCAGGCGACGCCGCGCGGCTCGTCCCGGCCGGTCACCTCGTCGAGTTCGGCGACGGTTTCGGCGGTTTCGGCGGGCTCTACGGGCGCTACGGGCGCTACGGGCTTGCTCGTCGTGCCGCTCGTGCCGCTCGCGCCGCTCGTGCCGTCGGAGAGGCGGACGATCCGGATCGCGGAGTGCATCGCGTCGCCGTGCTCGGTGTGGTCGATGGCGAGCAGCGTGCCGTCGTAGCTGAGGTCGCCGACGCCGCCGTACTCCGCGTGCCGGTAGATCTCGACGGCCTCGGCCGCGCCGGGGCGGCGCAGGTGCAGGGTGGTGCCGTCCTCGTCGGTGGAACGTCCGACGACCACCGTGCCGTCGCGGCCGAGCGCCAGGCCGGCCGAGTAGGAGGGGGCGAGGCCGGGCACGGCCTCCTCGTCGGGGGTGCCGGCGCTGCGGTCCGCGGGCCCGCCGGCGAAGGGCTGGCGGCGCCAGACGCCGAACTCGTCGCCGTCGTGGTCGTCGAACCACCACACCCAGGCGCCGTCGGGGGACAGCTCGGCGTCGGTGGTGCCGTTCGGCCGGTCGGTGACCTGCCGGTGGGTGCCGGTGGCCCGGTCCCAGGCGTAGACCTCGTAGGTGCCGGTCGCGTTGGACACGTACAGCGCCCGGTCGGGGGCGTCCTCGGCCCAGTCGGGGAGTGACACCCGTGCTGCCCTGAACCGCTGCTCCCACGCCGGTACGGCGCTCTTCTCCTCGCTCATCCGACCATCCAACCCGATCGGGGGGACAGAACGGAACGGGCGGGGGACGGAACGGGGCGGGCGGGTGGCCGCAGCTCACCCCCCCCCCCCCCACCCCCCCCCCCCCCCCCCCCGTTCCCGGGGGCCGGGCCCCCCGGTGGGGCCCCCCGGGACCGGGCGCC